>CAVAIH010000086.1:0-5159 GCA_963588675.1 Sphaerochaetaceae bacterium
CGGCTTAGGCTTCCGTGGCCTCAGAATGTAAGGGCCTCATCTAACCGCTTACATTTGCTTGCCACCGCCTAATTCTTCTCGTGCTTCCTCTGGTGATATACAACCTTCTCCTCATACATTGCATCGTCCATTTTTCTTTGGAAGGTTTCCTGGTTGTCGTCAAGCTCGAATTTGGCATATCCCATGGACACGGTTAAGGCGAATGGCTCTTTGCCTTCGCTATTAAATTTGTCGAGGTTGCTGTTGATCTCATCCATCACAGAGCGCACGCCATCTTCTTCAATGTCTGGAAGCAGTGCTACGAATTCATCGCCTGAATAGCGGATTACTATGGCGCTCTTTGGCACGGACTTGAGGAGAATTTCTCCCATCCAGCGGACGGCGCGGTCTCCAGCGTTATGGCCAAAGGTGTCGTTGATTTCCTTGAAGTCGTTGACGTCCATCATAATTCCGTGTAGGGAGTCCTCTATTTTTTCCTTCTTTGAAAGCACACCGTTCAGATACCTTCTGTTGAGAAGGCCCGACAGCTCGTCAAGATATGCGTTCTCTGCATACAACTGCATCTGCACAAATATCAGAGCTATCGATATGGAAACGAACGATGTCGATATGCCATAGAAGAAAAGCTGTAGGACTGTCCCGATAAAGCAAGGAATTACGAAATTCAGAATCGGGAAAAAGTAAAGTCTCAGCTTCTGGGTCTTCGAGCTGTATACAAGGTAGACGCTGTAAGCGATATATATCACAAGCGTTACATATCCGAGGATTATGCCGTCTTCTCTACTATACACGTTATCCTCCGATACGGAGAACATGAGCCCTGTGCCGAACAAGTTGATAGTCAAGACTATAATCTCGACAAGCCATGGTATTATGGTTATTTTTATCTTGTTGGAGATTTCCTCGCGGTCCCTATATACGTGGAGTTCCACATAAAGGCACCACAGCAGTCCTATGGTCACAGTAATCGCATAATCTATAGTGTTGGACAAATAGTTAATTATACGGCCTGCGAAGATGTCCTGCCCATCCACAAGGAAAGAAACGGTCTCCCACACTGCACCAACCATAGTTATCAGGATCATCCCATCGTATATTCTGTCCTTGTTGCGTGTGATTCCTCTGTTCTTTCGCCTGCAAAGGAGAAGGAAACCCATCATCAGTAAGCTTATTCCGTTAACGGCGAATATTTCCTTCAAATCAATCAATTGATTCACCAAGCTTTCAATTTTTCAATATCTGATGTATTAGAATTAAGCCTTGATCATGCCCTACCGGCGAAAATCGGGTCGAGCACATCGGCTATTGCCTCCATGCTGATAGGCTTGGAAATATGAGCGTTCATTCCAGCCTCGAGCGATTTAATCTTGTCCTCTTCAAAAGCATTTGCGGTCATAGCGACGATTGGGATATTCGCTTTTCTGTTATTTGTAAGCGTACGTATTTCCCTCGTTGCTGTATAACCGTCCATCTTTGGCATCTGAATATCCATGAAGATGAGATCATATTCGTTTTCGTCCGCTTTGTGCATTATCTCTACAGCCTCTGCTCCATCAACTGCTGTATCAACTTTCATGTTCACATCCTCAAGAATTGCAGTTGCGATTTCGCGGTTGAGCTCATTGTCTTCAACAAGGAGAACATGCTTACCGCTGTAATCATAGTTCTTGGTCTTCTTATCCTTGTTGTCGCCTTTACCGCTCGGATTAGCCAGAACGCTTCTAAGTTCGGACATAAAGAGTGGCTTAGATACAAAGGCGGTAACGCCTGCTTCTCTTGCCTCGGCCTCGAAATCTGACCAGTCATAAGCGGTGAGTACGATAATCGGTACATCCTCACTAATAACCCTGCGTATACGGCGAACCGTCTCAACGCCGTTCATATCAGGCATCAGATAGTCGATGATGTAGACCTTATATTCGTCCTTGATTTCCGCAGCCTCCTGCGCACGGATGACAGCCTCTCTACCGGACGCGGTCCAATCTGGACGCATCTCTATGTCGCGAAGCATCTGGCTGACGCTTTTACATGTGTTCAAATCATCATCCGCTACAAGAACTCTTGCTCCCTTAAGAGCAGGAATTGGATCTCTCAGCACTGGCTCAGCGGCAAGCTTCATATCTAATACAACCGTAAAGGTTGAGCCCTTGCCCTCTTCGCTCTCGACTGTTATTTCTCCGCCCATCAAATCCACGATATTCTTCGTAATGGCCATACCAAGACCAGTTCCCTGAATACCGCTTGTTGTTGAGTTACGCTCTCTTGAGAAGCTCTCGAATATATGCTCCTTGAATTCCTTAGTCATACCTATGCCGGTATCCTTAACCGAGAATTCATAGGTTCTGTAGTGTTGCTTTGCAGATGGCTTCTCCAGAAGACGAATGATGATGTCGCCTCCAGGCTGTGTATACTTAACAGCATTGCCAATGATATTGATTAGCACCTGATTGAGGCGCAGTCTGTCTGCTATAACGTCCTCATGCAAAACATCCTGTGTATCAATGTAAAGATTCTGATTCTTCGAGTTCGTAAGTCCCTGTATCATGGTCCGCAGATCATGCAGAAGGTCAGGGATGTGTATAGGTCTTTCGTCCAGCTTAACCGTTCCGCTTTCTATACGGCTCATATCAAGAACATCGTTGATAAGGCTCAGAAGGTGCGTGCTTGATGTGCTGATCTTTGCCAAGTAATCCTGTACCTGAGACGGGTCGTCCATATGTGTCTGGGCAAGCGCTGTAAAACCTATGATCGCATTCATAGGTGTTCGAATGTCGTGCGACATGCTGTTCAGGAACGTGGACTTCGCCTTGTTCGCCTGCTGTGCCGCCATCAGAGCATGGGCCAGCTGATTCTGCTGTTCTATCTCCTTAATCTTCTCATCTGTGTTGTTACGGCACACATAGAGGATTTCCTTGACAACACCATTCTCATCCCTTCGCTTTACGATGAAACGGCTCTTGAACCATTGACCCTGCGAATCCTTGTATTCAGTCGTAACCGTATTGATCTTCTCAAGGCGGTCTGCAAGCGTGTCAAGATCCAGAAATTCCCTCATCGGAGCCTGACACTCAGGAGCCATAAAGGCCGAAATAATCTGCTCTTTAACATCGTCGAAATTGCCCGTTGTTTTTGCAACAGTTCCCATAAGAGGAACGCTTGTGAGGATTTCATAATCGTGCGTGTCAACATCCGCTCTGAAAATAGTTGAGTAGATTGTAGACAGCGCTGAAATAACCTCGGTATGCTCTTGTGCTTCACGAAGACGAGCTTCCCTAAGTTTGATATGCTCCTCCATCTCCTTCTGATGAGCAAGTTCTGCTTCTCTCCGCGCCTTTTCCTCTGCCTCGTGCTGTGCAATGAGGTCATCGATATTACGGAAGCCTGTAACAACTGAATTGAGATTTGCCAGCTTGAAGTAGCTGTAGCGGTAATGATGTAGTTGTCCATCCGTATAGGCACGATAACTGCCAGAGATTTCATCTTTGTCGCGGAATATCTCTCGCAGATTTTCAAGTGAAATAGTATCTTCAAGCTTCTTACGATCATCTGGATATACGCTGTTCGCAATATAATCCTCGCAAATCTCGCCATACTTGAATCTTCTGTTCTCTGATTCGTTCACATCATCGCTGAAAGGCTTGTTCATCTTGAGTATGCGGGCCGAGCCGTCTTCAAGATTGATCCAGAATACATTCTGGTAATCGCGAGAAAGGACGTTGATAATCGCCTGGCTCTTCTCCTCATCTACCTTCTCAACGGCAAAAATAACATGGTAAAGCTCTCCGTTCTCGTCCTTATCTTCGACGAGGAAGTGCAATCTGCACGACTCTGCCGCATAGGACAGGAAGTCCATCATGATGTGGTTTTTCCCTGCCATACGCTCTTTGAGAGTGCTTCTGTCAACAAAGCGCAGGGCATCCTCTACGCTCCAATTCGAAGAAAGAGCGGTGATGATGCGCTTAGAATTGTCATCATAATTGTCGGAGCCGGCGATAGTAACCTTATCAATCGATGGCGTTGTCTTAATGGAAGCGTAGGTGTTGTCTTTGACATTCACTCTATGCATAGAGAAGAATATACCCGAAATAGCGTTGTATGCGTTGTAAAGTCCCCTCTTTTGCTGTTCCACTCCTACGTTGATTATGGAATCGATGTTCTTGAAAGCCACAACAAGACGCAGGTCCTCATCAGGCTTAGAAATACGGCTGTAGCGCGCCGAATAATAGTGAATCTGGCCGTTTTCCTCGACGCGATAGTCACAGTCAAGGCGATCCCGACCATCCTGGAAGGTCTTAATTATCGACTCGCACGAGAGCACCCGCATGAAGTATTCTCTGTCCTCGCTGTATACGCGGGACTCGGCATAGGTTCTAAGGAGCTTTGAATATGAAAAATTCTGCAGGTCCTCCGTCATTCCCTGTGTTACGTATCCCTGTAGCTTTATTACGTCGGCGCTGTCCTCTTCGGGTCTCATCACGTAGACATTAAGATAATCCGCGGTCAGTGCCGCCATTAGATCGATGTGGTTAAGCATTTAATTGATTGTCCTTTTTTCAGTTTCTGGTGATATTGTATTTATTTTCGAATTTTGTTTTAACTTTGATTTCTGTTTCTTTTTTCTTGATTTCTGCGTATGTGCTTCTATTTGCTCTGCTCATCTTTGTCCTTCTTGGACTTACTGCAACACTGTCTAAGAGCTTCGTAGAGCTGATCTGTTTCGATAGGCTTGGTCAAGTGGTAATTCATGCCAGCTTCAATAGTATGCAAGCGTTCATCGTCAAAGGCATCCGCTGTCATTGCGATGATAGGTACGCTTACGGCATCTGGGCGATCAAGTGCCCTGATTGCCTTCGTCGCCTCAAGTCCATCCATTATAGGCATTCGCACGTCCATTAGAATCGCATCATATGTATATGGCTCGCTTTCGCTAAAGGCCTCCACTGCCTTCTCTCCATTATTCGCCTCCGAAACAACGCATCCGCCATTTTCTAATATAATCCGCGCAACATATGTGTTGATCTCGTTATCCTCTACAAGGAGAACATTGAGTCCCTTCAGCGCGGAAGGTGCAGATGTAGATGTTGAAGCTGAAGCTGAAGCTGGTGCTGATGGCGAATCTGAATCTACAGCGGAAGCAGGCGCTGAATCTACTGAAGCAG
>CAVAIH010000087.1:0-5092 GCA_963588675.1 Sphaerochaetaceae bacterium
ATTCTGAGGCGGTCTGCCTTGCCGTCAACGCTGTGTGCCTTGACAGGAATGTCAACACTCATGCCAGCCATGATATCAAAGGCTTCGTCCTCACCGTTGGCAGGTGGAAGATCCCAGTTCCTCGTTTCTGGATTGTAGCTCTTGTGAATGAATCTAATCCTTCCGCGAACTACCTCAATATGGTAAATGCAATCCGCCGAAACACTTGGGATCAAGCACTCGCTCTGCTTCTGGCTGAACTGTCCTCTGAGATTAACAACGCTTTCGGCTTTTCTATATACAAGACCTCTGTACTCTCTGTCATTTCCTTCCCTCTCAGAAACAATGACCACGTCGCAATTTGCCCTTGTAAGAACATATTCGGTTGTTTTTCCGAGAAGATAATGCATATCGTCCTGTGCGGACTTCGTCATCATTATCATATCTACGCCGTATTCCTTAGCGCAAAGGATAATCTTCTGGCCTGCTTTACCGAGGTCGGCCTTCTTGATTACCTTATATCCTTCAAGAGCACTGGCAACCAAGTCGAGCTTCTGATTAAGATTGACGATAGCCTGCTCGGATACTTCCTTATTCGTAGTATAATCGATCTTCTCGTCAACCATAAGAAGCACAACATCAACCTCGTCTGGCGAATATTCCTGCTTCAGCTTGATCAAAGCCTTTAAGCTACGCTCTGTTTCTTCAAGTGGAAGAAGTATTCTTTTCATCTCGAAATCTCCCTTCTTATTTCAAATAGCGAATAGATGAATTATCTGATTGTCTGATTGTCTGATTATCTGAGCCATCTGCTTGCAGTCATGATAAAGATCTGAATAGCGGAATAAAGCACCAAATAATCATCGTCCATACTGCAAATGATGTCGTTCTGCGTATAACCGATACCCTCGAATTCAAGCTTAGGCGAACCGCCGATTACGGCAACTCTCCTTCCATCTTTTTCTATAGTAAAGTTAGCGGATACATTTGCGCGCCTTACAGCCACGAAGCATTTAACGACAAATTCCAATCCGTCATCAGTGTTAATGACATATGAACCGCCTGTTACCTTGTTGTCATGGCTGATGTGAGCATAGTGCTGTCCATCCGCATATATTTCGAAGGTAGCAGTTGTCAAATCGTGATAGTTCTCGTTCGTTGTAACTACAGAGGCAAGAACGCTTCCTTCATCGTCAATCAGTTCAACATCAAATGGCCTGATTGTCTTCTCAACTCGGCAAATCTCATTGTAATTGCTGTCTCTGAGATATCCGTCACTGCTGTTGTGCATATAGCAGTTGAATTTGTCGATTTCCTTAGGCGCAGGCTTTGCAGGATTCTCAATATATGTCTCTACGATTTCGAGAAGATCGTTCAAGAAAAGTGTCGAGACAAGCTTGTAGGAACCGAAATTTGAATAATTGCTTGGAATTACATCAAGTGTATCGACGTTGATCACGTTCTCGAATCTCCAGCTGTCCTGATCTTCGTATTTAAGGTTGACAGGTGTGCTTACGAATTTGAGGTCAAGATTATTCTTCTTCTCGTCCTTTGCGATATATACAACATCGCCATATATCGATGGTCCGAATGCTATGATCTTGCCGTCGAAATCCTTGTGACCGCAAAGCCAGCACTTGCCAAGATGTGTGTCCATATTTGCAAGATGCTCATATAAGCTGTCAATGCTGACATCCGCGTTCTTGATAATCTTCTCATTCTGACTTCTTTCGTTAAATGAACCTGTTCCTCTGCCGATAAAGATAACTGCAAATCCTGCCAGCAAGCCGAAGAAAGCAAAAATTAATTTATCAACGGTAAAGGAAACAACTCCAAAGAAAATCAGAAGAATTCCGAGCAACAGTTGAATCCTATCTTTTTTCATATAATAAAAACTCCTTCCGAATTTGAATTTTGCGTCTGATCGATATCGATATTAATATCGACATCTCTAGTCCGATTGATATCGATATTTCTAGTCAAATTGATATCGTTATAATCTGAATTATTTTACCACAATACTGTGCTTCCTGCCACTTATTTCACTAGTTTCACTTATTTCCATGCAGTTCGCTGACTGCCGTTGCGCCCAGAATCATAAGAGCTCATTTTAGCACCTAGCCCTGCGAGGCGCTATACCTTGCCATATGCTTTGCCATATACATTGTATTTTTTTGAATTGAAAAAACAAAAAAATACAAAAATCTTTGTTTGTTAATAACAAAACGAACAAAGAAAAACATTATATTTTATTGACGGATGCGAATGTATTGATTATCATACATTTGTGCTTGCGAGAAATATGCTTGCTCGCATACCAATCAGAAGGAACTTAATTAAGGAACTTGATAAGGATCTTCTACAAATTATTACTAAGAAATTAAGGAGAAAAAGCTATGTTAGAAACAATTGCAAATGTGAACTCCGTAGTTAACGGCATCGTATGGGGTGTTCCAGCTATGGCATGTATCCTTGGCGTTGGTTCATATCTGACAATTCGCAATAAGGGTATTCAGTTCAGCAAATTCGGTTATGCTATTAAGTCCACTCTTGGAAAAATGTTCAAGAAGTCAGAGGCGAAGGAAGGCGCTATCACACCATTCCAGGCTGTATGTACCGCCCTTGCCGCTACAATAGGAACTGGAAACATCGCCGGAGTTGCTGGAGCTATCGCCATTGGTGGACCTGGAGCAGTATTCTGGATGTGGATTTCGGCTCTGCTCGGAATGTGCACCAAGTTCTCAGAAGTTACTCTTGCTGTAAATTACAGAGAAGTAAATGAGCATGGCGACTATGTTGGCGGACCTATGTATTACATCAAGAATGGTCTTGCTAAGCACTGGCACTGGCTCGCATACGCATTCGCTGGATTTGGCGCTATCGCTTGCTTCGGTATCGGTAATACAACTCAGGTTAATACTATCGTATCATCAATCGATACAGCCCTGATCAACTACAACCTGATCGACGCTAACCACCACGGCGGATTCAATCTTGCAATCGGTATCATTATCACTATTACTCTTCTCGTCGTTCTTCTTGGCGGAATCAAGAGACTCGGATCTGTAACAGAGAAGCTCGTACCTTTCATGGCTATTCTCTACATCGTTCTCGGACTCGGAGTAATAATCGTAAGAATCGATACTATTCCTACAGTATTTAAGTCAATCTTTGAGGGTGCATTCAATCCTTCCGCTGTAACAGGTGGAGCAGTTGGTGGAATGTTCATCGCAATGCAGAAAGGTATTTCAAGAGGTATCTTCTCTAACGAGGCTGGTCTTGGTTCAGGATCAATCGCTCACGCAACAGCAGACGTTGACCATCCTGTTAGACAGGGATTCTTCGGAATTTTCGAAGTATTTGCAGATACAATCGTTGTTTGCACAATGACAGCTCTTGTAGTTCTCTGCAGTGGCGCTGAGTTCACATACGGCGAGCCAGCAGGCGTTGAGCTTACAATCGAAGGATTCACAAATATCTACGGCAACTGGGTATCAATCTTCGCAGCTGTAGCTGTTATCTGCTTCGCATTCTCAACAGTACTTGGTTGGGGACTTTACGGAGCTAGATGCGTTGAATTCCTCTTCGGATCAAAGTCAATTAAGATATTCACTATCCTCTACTCACTCGTTGCTATCGCAGGAGCTACAATGGACCTCGGACTCATCTGGGATCTTGCAGACACATTCAATGGTCTGATGGCAATTCCTAACCTGATTGCCCTTGCACTTCTCGCTCCAAAGGTAGTAGAGCTCGTTAAGGACTTCTACGCAAAGAAGCTTGATAAGGAAGATAAATAAATTCCTATTCGCATAGGAATTTGAAGGCATTAAAGCCTTAGCAATAACCCAAAAGGCACGGCGGAATATCCGCTGTGCTTTTTTTATGGCGCATACCTATTTAACCGCGCCACACTTTGGAGTATAATAGCAATCAGCAATTGGTAATCTTGATAGGAAAAGGTAAAGTAAATTGAGCAGAATAAGCAGAATCAACGACGCGATTGAAGCCAAATCTTCAACGCGAATGGGCAAGCAAATTGTGATGATTTGCATTGGAAATGCAATGCTTGCGGTATCAATGAATTTCATCATCACACCTTTCAACCTTTATTGTAGCGGTGCCATGGGTGTCGCACAGCTCATTGCCGTCCTCATAGAGGACATTCTGCACATCCCGTCCATTCCAGGAGTAGAATGGCTCGGCATCATCTACTGGGGTATCAACATTCCAGTTCTTCTCTTCGGTGCCAAGTCTCTGGGAAAGAAATTTTTCATACGGACAATCATATCAATCACGGTGCTTTCGCTTTTCATAGGCGTACTCCCCGTATATAGCTCGTCCATCATTGAAAATGAAGTCATGGGCTGTATAGCTGCAGGTGTCTTTGGTGGAATAGGCGTTGGCCTCGTTCTCACCTCCGGCGCAGGCTGTGGAGCAGGCGATGTAGTTGGAATGATTCTTTCATCTACCAAGCCAGGCTTCAGCGTAGGCACCATGAACATGATAATCAACATCTGCATTTATACGATTTGTGCCCTTGCTTATGGCATAGAAAATGCTGTGTATTCGATTTTCTATGCTGGGATTCTTTCCTGGGCGATGGACAAATACCACAAGCAAAATCACTACATCCAGATTCTTATGTATACAAAAGATTTCGATGTCACAAGGGAGCTCTCGCTTAAGCTTGACCGCGGAATCACCTATTGGCAGGCAAAAGGCGCATATACAGATACCGAGACTCAGGTGGTGAGCATCATCGTTACCAAGCACGAGGTAGACAAGGCTGTCGAAATTCTTCGCGAGTGCGACCCTCACGCATTCATCTCCGTCTTCGAAATCGAGAAAGTGCACGGAACTTTCGACAAGCACTTCTCGAAATAGAATTGAATTAAAAAAGGATTCATCGCCGATTACTTGGGCGATGAATCCAACTTAGTGGATTAGATTCGGAAGTGAGCCAAGTGGCTCACTTCCTTTCATTTTTGGTTTTTTCGAGCACTAAGCACGACACAGAGTGCCTGACGGATCTTTGATGACGCCCGTGCTTAGCGATTGCACGACTCCTGCTACTTCGCACGACACAGGGTGATTGCAGGATCTTTGACGA
>CAVAIH010000088.1:0-5068 GCA_963588675.1 Sphaerochaetaceae bacterium
AAGGAGATTCTGTTTGAGAGCTTTGTTAATTCAATAGGTTCTAAAGCTCCAATTATGAGTGCAAGTGATTTATTCAGTTTGAGAGCTTTGTTAATTCAATAGGTTCTAAAGCCGTTTCTGATAGCCTCTTCGTCATCACCCGGTTTGAGAGCTTTGTTAATTCAATAGGTTCTAAAGCTTATGCAATGTCCGAAGAGGGCAGAAGCGGGTTTGAGAGCTTTGTTAATTCAATAGGTTCTAAAGCTGGTCTCGCCGAAGTAGTCGCTCTTGTACTGTTTGAGAGCTTTGTTAATTCAATAGGTTCTAAAGCTATTTAGTAAGATCTGTGAATTGTATTCTTAGGTTAGCAACTGTGGTTTATCGATTATGTAAAAAGGAGATTTCGTAATGTATGGAGTGCTTATACGATTGGTGCTTTCACTGACAGCACCATTAATATTAAGATTTGCTTTGCGAGGGAAAGCTGGAATAGATGATAAAAGTATAAGAAAATATGCTCTTATCAATGCTGTTGTTGCAAACATAATAATTCAAATTGTTTTGATGCCTTCTAATACAGCCGAAATGGTTGGTAGCTTCGTTGGCGGTTTTGCGATGACATACATTGTTGGAAAAATCATCATTGGAAGTCCTCAAAACTATATTAGTAAACAGAAGAAGCCAGAGCCTTCAACAAGTGAAGACCAACCGACAATTAAGCTTGAAGCTCAAAGAACAAATAGTAGAGCTTATTCGAATGTGAAGCCTGTTGGCGATATAATTCCAGGCCCACTAGTGAAGCCAGAGAATCTAGACCGAGCACAACAAGCCATTAATGAGGCTATGCTTGAGACAAGAAAAGAATCTAAGGAAAAGGCTGTATCGGTAGTTCCTGCAAGTATATCTAAGAGTGAGCTTGAGCCAAATGAGAGTCAACCAGAGTTGAAGCCTGAAATAGATACTCTGCCAGTTAATGAATTGAAACTCCTTAAAGAGTTGTACGATGATGGAGTTATTACAGAGAACGAATTTTCCGAAAAGAAAAAAATGTTATTAGGATTATAGGTAAAGTTAGAGGTCGAGGTGTTACAATAAACACTTAATTACAATAGACGTTATAGGAAGGAAAACATAGTAGTTGGGGGAATTATGAAATACAGTATAATAGGGTTTAGTAATAGACTAGAAGTAGTTGATGACGGGGTGATAATTACTGATAATCAAGGGACTTCAAATTTCTTGAAATTTGAAGAAATTTATAAATTTAATTATAAAATGCCATCGCGAATGTCGAACGGATCAATTTCTATAAATGAGAATATGATTGCTTTTAATTCGAAAATGAACGATGCAGATCTTCTGCTGAGTGCTAGCGATAGAATAACAAAACATATTGTCCTACCTACAGAGGAAGAAATAAGGAAACTTGAAGAGGAAGAACAGGAGAGGAAGCGTCAAATTGAAAGGGAACTTGTTGAACGGGAACAACAAAGAATGTGGGAGCAGAAGATATCTATACTAAAGGAGAAGGCAAAAAAAGACGCACAATTAGTTAGAAAGCCTGAAGGACCTATTGTTGAGAAGAAGAAAGCGGAATTAAAAGAAAAGGATGTTAAAACATACTATGAATATAAGGTGATTTGCATAAAGGACCACTGGCTTTCCGGTGAATTTGATTCTATTGAAATGGAGTTCAGACTAAACGCATTGGCATTGGAAGGCTGGAGAGTAAAGGGCGTTTTCACAAATGAATTAGGAAAGAACGCCTTGGGTGTTGCTGGAGTAGGTGTAAATGCTACGATAGATAACACCAATATTATTTTGGAAAGAGAGGTATTTTTATAAAAATTGCTTGTTAAGTTGGACAACACTCTCTGCTGTTAGCCCGACTTTTGCAATACGAAAGCGAGGCATAGCCATGGAATTGACTTTTGATTTTTTTGACTTTGATCCTTTTGAGGATAACTGTCTGCCCGGGGATCCGTCATATGATGATCTGTACGGCGGGAACCTGTCAGGATTGTACCCGGATGAGGAGCATTTTGTTATTGAGGTGAGTGCGGACGGGACTACGCTAAGCAGGGGGACTTTCTCGAATGCAGGTTGCGGAGATTGGAATATCACTGTGACTGCTGTATGGAATGTTGAGAGCATGAGTAAGAAGGCGAGTGCGCTGAGAAAAGGTGAGGCCTTTACGCTTAAGGCGGAGGGCGACGATAAGACACATACCTTCAAGGTGAGCAAGAAATTTAAGCAGACAAGAGACAATCTGATTGTGGATTTGATTGATTAAGCGGTTCGCACATCCAGACAAAAGTGCCAATAAAGCGGTTCGCACATCCAAACAAAAGTGCCAGTAAAAGCAGGGAGCGAAAGCTCCCTTTTTTAATCTCCACGTTATAGCTTTTCTTTATAAAGCCCCGCGAAAGTATAGCTCGCGTCTATTAGACAGATTTTTTGAGCGGTGATAAATTTAACTTATCTTGATGAATATTTCACAGGCTATTTCTTAGAATTTTCTAAGAGGCTTTCGCAGAATTTTCGCAGGATTTTCTACTGAAATTTCACAGGAATTTTCATTAAGAAATACTATTATGCTACATACAATGTAACAGTATGAAATTAGATGTATGGAGGATTTATTATGGCAGATAATCACAAAATGTGGGGCGACCTTGGAATGAATCTTGAGCTTCATGATCAGCTTTGCGCAGTTCTTCCTGGAGCAATCGGCGACGTATTCATGTCACAGAAGAACAGACCTGAGAAGATGGATTTCTTCGATATGGTACTTGCAGACGTTCACGGAATTAGACCTGCAGAGCTCATCGAGTTCCAGAAGCAGGGTGGAAAGGTATTCGGAACTTTCTGCGCTTACGTTCCTGACGAAGTTATTTTCGCAGCAGGCGGAATCGCAACAGGCCTTTGCGCTGGTTCACAGTTCTGGGTTCCTGGCGGTGAGAGATATCTCCCAGCTAACACTTGCCCACTGATCAAGGCTATGCTTGGAGCAAGATTTGACAAGACTTGCCCATTCTATAGAATCGCAGATATGTACATTGGTGAGAACACTTGCGATGGCAAGAAGAAGGCTTACGAAATTCTCGGCACAGACGTTCCTATTCATGTAATGGATCTCCCACAGATGAAGAGAGACGTTGATGTTGACAAGTGGGCTTATGAGATTAAGGAGCTCATCAAGGTAGTTGAGAAGGAAACAGGAAACAAGGTTACAGAGGAGAAGCTCGCAGAGGAGATTAAGGTTATCAACGCTAAGAGAAAAGCTCTCGAAAGACTTTACGGTCTCAGAAAGGCTGACAAGGCTCCAATCAGCGGAACAGATACTCTTCTTGTTTCACAGATCGCTTACTATGACGATCCAAAGAGATTCACTCAGATGGTTAACGTTCTTTGCGACGAGCTCGAGCAGAGAGTTGCAGACGGCGTAGACGTTGCACCAGGAGCAAAGAGAATCCTCGTTACAGGAACACCTATGGCTATTCCTAACTGGAAAATGCACAACATCATCGAGACATCCGGCGCTGTTGTTGTATGCGAAGAGACTTGCACAGGTACTCGTTACTTCGAGCATCAGGTTGATGAGTCCGGAAAGACTCTCGACGAGATGGTACACAATATTGCTGACAGATACATGCACATCAACTGCGCATGTTTCACTCCTAACACAGGAAGATTTGACGACATCGTTAGACTTGCTAAGGAGTACAAGGTTGACGGCGTAATCGATATCAACCTGAAGTTCTGCACAACATACGATATCGAAGGATACACTCTTGAGCAGAGACTCAACGCAGAGGGCATCAAGCTTCTCGGAATTGAGACTGATTACACAGACAACGATGCATCCCAGATCAAGACAAGAGTTGAGGCATTCATCGAGACACTGGAGTAATAAATGCTACACTATTATATTTTGTTTCAGAATCACACGGACAGCCAGGCAATGTATCAGGCATTGAAAAAACAAGGCTTCAATGTCAAGATTTCCCCGACACCGCGTGAGTTGAGTGTCTGCTGTGGAGTTTCCCTTCTAATCGAAGAAAAAGATGTTTCGGACATCATACGCTTCGCAGGAGAGAAGAGGCTCAGCTATATTTCAGTCGAAGGCCTGAACAACAGCTTCGACAATACGAGACATAAATATGGATAAGGATAGGCAATATGTTTTATGTAGGAATTGATATAGGTTCCACGGCTTCAAAGGTCTGCATTCTCACTGAGGGTGCAGACCCTGTTTTCGAAGTGCTTCCAACAGGGTGGAACAGCAAAATCACAGCAAGAAATATACTTTCAGATCTTGAGAAAAGAATAGGCGATATTTCGAACGCGAAGGTTGTGGCGACAGGCTACGGCCGAATTTCTGTCGAATACGCAGACCGAATCATCACCGAGATAAGCTGTCACGGCAAGGGCGGTTACACGCTTATCGGCAAAGACTGCTCAATCATCGACATCGGCGGACAGGACACGAAGTTCATAGATGTCAAGAACGGCAAAGCCGTTGATTTTCTCATGAACGACAAATGCGCCGCCGGAACGGGCAAGTTCATAGAGGTAATGGCAAATAGACTCGGGCTTACGATTGATGAATTGTTCGAACTCGCCAAGGTAGGAGATCCGATTCCAATCAGCTCGCTTTGCACGGTTTTCGCCGAATCCGAGGTAATCAATTACATGGGTGAGGGCAGAAAAAAAGAAGACCTCGCTGCAGGCGTGGTCGACTCGGTTGCTCTCAAGGTTACGACACTCGTTCAAAGAAAGACGCTCGCGGATACCGTGATACTGACAGGAGGCCTCAGCGCCAATGAATTCTTTGCAGGAAGGCTTTCGGCAAAGCTCGGAAGGGAAGTTCTTCCGATGAAGGACGGAAGATATGCAGGCGCCTACGGCGCGGCACTCTTCGCTAGGGAGATTTAGACGCGACGGAATTGAAACTGCATCGCGCGCTTCAGCAGTGTCGCGAAGCGTCATGAAACGTCAAACGGCTTCAGCGCGCTTCGGCTATCCACAGATAATTCCGCCACCGATTACTATGTCATCGTCATAGAGCACGACGGACTGGCCGGAA
>CAVAIH010000089.1:0-4976 GCA_963588675.1 Sphaerochaetaceae bacterium
AGAAGGCAAAGAAGAAAGAAGAAACACAGGGCGAAGATAAATAATAGAAAGAAAATCGGTTCTGTCGGTGAAATCTCACCACTGGTCTACCAGCGGAGAGAGAAAAAATCACCGACAGAGCTGAAAAAAGCCAAAAACGAACGGAAAGTGAAATGTGAAGATTAAAAAATTCGCCGACAGCGAGCAAAAAACTCAAAAACGAACGGAAGTGAGCTTGAAAAGCTCACTTCCGTTTTTTCCCGCGGACTCTCCGCGCTTTTCTCTACGATTATGACTCGGCAAGATTTGCGATATTGCCGATGATGTTGTCATTTATCTCCCCTGTCAGCGCACCGTTATAGTTGCAAATGAAGGTCCCCGAAATGAGTATCATCATCGCCTCGGCTTCGCTTTTGCCGATGTCTCCGTCATATATAGATCTGAGACAGCCTTCCATTACACTGCGCCACTCCTTAAACTCCTCGCGAATCATCTTTCCAATCTCGTCGTTGTAGTGACCGAGAATATAAGTCTGAGTCGTGGCATTCGGGCGAAGCTCTCCCTCGGGCGCGTCGGCGACATATTTCATGAAAGCATTCATGTATGCAAGGTTGGACTCGTACTCCTTTCTGCTGTGAGTCTCGAACCATTCCATACAATGCTTAGTCATGAATTCTCGCGTGTACTTTACGTAGCTCAGTATAAGCGCGTCCTTGTTCTCAAAATAATTGAGAAGCTTCGGGTGCGACATGCCGGCCTCCCCGGCGATATCGCGAAGTGTCACCTTATCGATAGGCTTTTTTTCTATACAGCGCTGGAATGCCAGAAGGATATCCATGCGCATTTTCTCTTTATCAACAATTATAGGCATGGCTGAAGTGTAGCATAGATTTAACATTTGGTCAACAAAAGCACTTGACTAAAGCGTTCATAAATGGTAGTTTTAATTGACCGCTTGGTCAGCGATAGAAGAAAATAGGCACTCGCAGATTAAAGGATGCCCTTTGGAAAACCTCGAGGCATTAAGCATAAATTGCGAATGGCTTAAGCGAAAGTTAGAAAAGAGTTAGAAAAGAGTTAAGAAAGAAATCGGAGGAAAAAGTTATGTCGGAATCTCAACAGAAAACCGTCAAGATGCTTGACACCAAGCTCGATCCAAATGTCATCAAGACCATCACCACATGCGCAATAATCATGATAATTGCCGTGCTAATTCACGACGGAGACCATATCCGTCAGGCGCTCAACTGGGGATACTCCATCCCTATCTCGCTGTGGGTATTGAATCTCACGGTATATGTTCTGCCTGTCGTTACACTGTTTCTTGCAAGAAGTGGGAGACTTTCGGCCACCCTTGTTGGTGCGGTCGCAGGTGTTTTTACAACAGCGTCTTTTCTAATACTCCACCTCTGCGGTTCGTTTTCGGGCAACTGGGGCGTGTGGAATTTCTCCTACTTCGACCTCATAAAGGGCGTTACATATAACGGCGTTTTTTACCAGGGAATAGACTGGCTGAGCTGGGTGCTTCTTTTCCATATACCTGCATTCTGCCTGCCATGTTCATGGGTGTGCTTCAAAGAATACCGTCGAATCAAGAAAGCACAAGAAGGTGCAACAGAGAATACACCGGAGAATGCAAAAGAAAATGCAACAGACAACGCAACAAAATAACATCACGAATATCAGCGTATCATGCTCGGCCTGCGGTGATCCCGAAACCGAGCTTGGTAGCAGACTCAAACTCTTAAGGACGCTTTGCATAAGCGTCCTTTTGACAATGCCGTTACTTTGGAATCTGCGCCCAGGGATACAGCTTGCCATAGCCACCGTCATTCAGTTCTGGCCGGGGCAGTATTTCTATAAAGGTGCGTGGACCGCGCTCAAGCAGAAGGTGCTCGGCATGGATCTTCTCGTTGCCCTGTCGACGACGGTGATTTATGTTCACAGCGCATACACAGCCCTGACAGTCCACAACAATGTTAAGCTGTACTTCCTCTCTGAGGGCGTTCTTCTGTCGCTGATTCTCTTCGGCAAATACATGGAGAGCACGTCACGCTATGAAGCGTCCGAGGCCATAAGAAAACTCATCCTCCTCCAGCCCGAGACGGCAAATGTTCTGCGCGATGGCGTGGTTCAGACCGTAGGTCTCGAGGAGCTGGTCCCAGAGGATATCATAGTCATCCGTGACGGCGAGCGCTCCCCTATCGACGGAATGGTCATAGACGGCGAATGTCAAGCGGATGAATCCATGCTTACAGGCGAGAGTGCGCTTGTGTCGAAGGAAGTCGGCAGTAAATTTTACTGCGGAACTCTCTGCCGTAAAGGAAGCGTTCATCTCTCGTGCAAGGATATAACGAGTAAAACCATGCTCGGTCAGATAATAGACATCGTCACCACAGCACAAAGCGAGAAAGCACCGGTTGCAAGGCTTACAGATAAAATCGCGACGATTTTCGTGCCAGTCGTAATCCTGGTTGCAGTGGGGATTTTCTTCCTGCGCTATTACGTGCTTGAGCCCGGGGATCTTGCTTCTGCCGTTAACTGCGTCTGCTCAACGCTTGTTATTGCCTGTCCGTGTGCGCTTGGCCTTGCGACGCCGACCTCTATAATGACAGGCTCCGGGCGCGGTGCTGAGCTTGGCGTGCTTTTCCGCGGAGGCGAGCAGTTAGAGACAGCATACAAAACCGACGCTGTCGTCTTCGATAAAACCGGCACGCTGACCTACGGCCTCTCCGAGAGCGAGCGCCCTGCAGGCAACGAGGCGGGCGGGCTCGCCGGCAGTCGCGCAGACAGTGGGGCGGACGGCCCTGCGAAGGGCCTCGCCGGCAGTCGCGCAGACAGCGGGACGGACGGCCTCGCCAGCAGTCGCGCAGACAGTGGGACGGACGGGCTCGCCGGCAACAAGGCGGTCAACCCTGCCAACAGCGGGACGGACAGCCCTGCGAAGGGCCTCGCCGGCGACAAAGCGGAAGGCCCTGCCAACAGCGAGGCGGACGGCCCTGCCGGCAGTTTCCCAGAGGGCGAGGAGAAAATTCGCGACGGCGCCGTAGAGGCGATTTCCGCTCTCAAGGCCCGCGGTATGGAGATTTGGATGATAAGCGGTGACAAGCGCGACAGGGCCGAGCTCATAGCCGGACAGCTCGGCATAGACAACCTGCTCTGCGAGGTCAAGCCCTCAGACAAAGCGGAAGCCGTCAAAACCCTTCAAGCCGAAGGCAAGCATGTCTGCTTTGTCGGCGACGGCATCAACGATTCCCCTGCCATCGCCTGCGCAGACATCGGCATCGCGCTCGCCTGCGGTACGGATATCGCGATATCCGCATCCGATGTAATGATAGTAGGAAGCGACCTAAGTCGCGTTGAGACTGTATTTGATATTTCCTCCGCTGTCATGCGCAATGTGCGTCAGAATCTCATCTGGGCGGTCATCTACAACGCCATCTGCATTCCGCTTGCCGCAGCCGGAATAATCAATCCATCAATCGCGGCGGCCGCAATGGCGCTTAGCTCAAACGGCGTCCTTTTGAATTCTCTGCGGTTGAAGAAATTTGGGAGAAAAAACGATAAATGATAAATGAAAGCTTTGTCACAAAGAGGTTTGAGAGAAAATGATAAATGAAAGCTTCATCACCAAAGTAGACGGAATGATCTGCCCACAATGCGAGGACGAGATTGCACATCGCCTCTTGTATTCGCGTGGCATAATAAGCTGTGATTCGAGCTACCGCAAAAGTCAGGTATCTGTTGTCTACGATCCAGACATCATTTCCCAAGATGAAATAACAAAGATCCTCGCGGATACGGGCTACCCTGTCGGCGATGGCCGAAGCGCCTTGCGTGCGGATCTAATTGCTTTTATAGCGGTATCTGCCTGTACTTTCTGATACCTGCCCTCACCGGACTTGTTGAAGTGCCGACAGCGGAGAGCGGATCGGGATTCGGCGCGCTTTTTATTATAGGCGTTCTGACCGGTGTTCACTGCATCGGAATGTGCGGTGGAATAATGCTCTCCCAGCAGAACGTCCCTGTGCATAACGGTAGGCAGTCTCTTGCTTATAGCGACAGCCGTCCTCTTGGTTATAGCGACAGCCGTCCTCTTGCTTATAGCGACAGCCGTCCTCTCGGTTATAACGGCAGACGGTCTCTTGGCTATAACACTTTTTTGTATAACGGCGGACGGCTCCTGAGTTATACAATCGTCGGCGCTATTTGCGGTGCGATCGGCAGAATGTTCAGCTACGACGCAGAGCTCAAAAGCGTGCTTTTCACCATCTGCGGACTACTCGTCGTACTCATAGGCCTTAGAATGTGGGGCGTTCCGATACTTCGCAAATTAAGCCCCGAGCCAGTCAAGCCCTGCCGTTTCAATTTCAATGGAAGAGCATTTGTAGTGGGGCTCTTGACAGGGCTTATGCCATGCGGTGCGCTGAGCTCCATGTGGATTCTTTCTGCATCATCGGGCTCTTGGCAAAGCGGTGCCACCGCCATGCTCGCGTTCGGCCTTGGCACATGCATATTCATGCTCGCATTCGGCCTCTTCGGCATTTTCATCCCGAAGAAGTACAGCAAATACCTTGTGAAAGGCAGTACAGTCCTGATTGTAGCAATGGGCCTGATCCTCATGACCAAAGGCCTCAGAATATTATAGATATTGATATTGATATTGAAAGAAAAGCAGGCACTTCGGTGCCTGTTTTCTCTATTTTTTGTTGAGCCAAGAAGTAAAGCCGTCTGACACCTGCAGTCAGACGGCTAGTCTTATCTCAAGCGAAGCGACCATCGCGAGTATTTCCGTTCGTTTTTGAGAAAAATTGGCTCTGTCGGTGAAATCTGAAGGCGCTGAAAATAATTTTCCGTTCGTTTTTAATGAAAATCGGTTCTGTCGATGAAATCTCACCACTGGTCTACCAGCGGAGAGAGAAAAATTCACCGACAGCGCTTGAAAATCGCAAAAACGAACGGAAACCGAAATGTGAAGATTAATGGAGTGATAACAT
>CAVAIH010000090.1:0-4815 GCA_963588675.1 Sphaerochaetaceae bacterium
TTGAGCGTTTTGTTGAGATCATGGACGAGCCTATTGAGGTGGATGACGCGGAGGATGCGGTGGATCTCCCGGCACTGCGCGGGGATGTCGAATTCCGCAATGTTTCCTTCAGATATAATGACAGCGAAGATATCCTGAATCGAATCAATCTGCACATTCGTGCCGGAGAAAACATCGCGCTGGTTGGTCCGTCGGGCGCTGGCAAAACGACGTTCTGCAATCTGATTCCGCGCTTCTACGACGTGACATCGGGTGAAATTCTGGTGGATGGCTTGGACATCCGAAAGGCGAAGGTACGCTCGCTCCGCTCGCAGATTGGAATGGTGCAACAGGATGTCTATCTTTTCTCCGATACGATAGCGGGAAATATCGAGTACGGCCGGCCGGGCGCTTCGAGAGAGGAGATTATCTCGGCGGCAAAACTCGCTGGCGCGGATGATTTTATCCGTGAAATGCCAGATGGATACGATACGTATGTCGGCGAGCGAGGAACCAAGCTCTCCGGCGGTCAGAAACAGCGAATCAGCATCGCGCGTGTTTTCCTCAAAAACCCACCAATTCTGATTCTCGATGAAGCTACGTCGGCGCTCGACAATGAGAGTGAGAGGTTAGTGCAGTCGTCACTGGCTGAGCTCGCTAAAGGTCGTACGACGCTGACAATCGCCCACCGATTGACGACCATCAAGAACGCGGACCGCATCATCGTCCTGACCGAGAACGGCATTCAGGAGGAAGGCAGTCACGACGAGCTGATGGCGCTCGATGGCATTTACGCTCGCATGTATCACATGTATGAATTGTAGAAATTGCCCTCAAAAATTCTAATGAAAAGCCCGAATAAACAGTTCGAGGAAATCAGCGAACACTGATTTCCTCGATTTTTCATTATTTAATTACTGGTCATCTTGATCTCAAGCTTGACCCCAAGATTATTTGGATTATTCCTCGGAGCCCCCAAGGTTCAACCCCAATTTTATTTGATTAAACCCCAAGATTATTTGATGACCCCGAAAGGCGCCCGACTGGCGGTCGCCTTTCGTTGAATTTTATTATTGCTAATTACATGCTCTGCTTTCTTCTCAGCAGAAGTGCAACTCCTACTGCGGAGATGAGGCCTGCTACTGCGAAGAGTCCAAGCTCACTGCTGTCACCTGTTGCAGGTGCCTTTGCGGTCTTAGCTGTGCCAGCTTTAGCCGTGTCAGCCTTTTCAGTCTCGCCTGCAGGTGCTGTGTAGACAGTGCTCCACTCGTTCTCATTATCAGTCTTATTGCGGGTGGTTCCATCTCCGAGAGTGATTGTGTAAGTGTAGTTACCCGTAGAATCGTCAGCGCCTTTGTACGAAGGGTCAACTGTAAAGGATACTGTACGTCTTACAACAGCTGTCTCGCCATCCTTCATAAGCTTGATTACGTCGCCATCTTTTGCAGCGTCAATAGCAGCCTGCAGAGTTGGGTATACCTGCTCACCGTTGGTTGCTGCATAGTTATCAGATACAACAATTGGTGAGAATCCAGTTGTAGTGAAGCTTACATAAAGTACGCCTCCCTCTTTAGTAACTTTACCTGTTAAGTACTCTACGCTACCATCATGCTTCGTATGCGTAACGAGGAGCTTGTCGCCAGCTTCTGCAAATCCTTCTGGAAGCTGAAGCTTAACATCTGTCTTCTCCTCTACATTAAGAGCATTTCCAGTTGATACTGTAACGGCATCGCTTGTTTTCTGTGCTCCCTGTGTACCTGTAGTAACTGTAGCCTTCAGATTATACATAGGAGTTACGTCAAGCGTAAGTTCTTTCTTTCCAGTGTCCTCATCTGTTTTGATCTCTGTGACCTCAACTTCGAGATAAGGCTCTTCGATGATTGTTATCGTAACGTCTCCGCCATCAGCTGCTGCTATTTTACCTTCACTGTCTATCTTAACCTGGCCTGCAGCTACAAGCTTCTGAACAGCAGTCTTCTTATCATCATTGCTAACTGTAATTTCCTTGGTAGCCTTAGTCTCCGTCAGGTCAGCAGAGACGCTCTTTGCAACGGCTTTTGCTGTTTCCTTATCTTCAACAGCGACGCCTTCTCCGACATTGACAGTAACTTCGCCCTGCTGAGTCTCAGTCTCAAGTTTGGAATTTACGGAACTTACGACTTCATCAGCATTCTTCAATTCAACTGTGTATTTGCCGTCTGCTTGCTTAGCTTCATATCCATCAGCGAGGTATGCACTTGGATCAGATGAGAATGTACCGCCGGTGATAACTTTCTTATTTGAGGCTGTTGAAATGTTTACGGCACCTTTGTCGGCATTGCCTGTGAAAGTTCCGCCTGATACGCCCAGCGTTGCATAGCTTGCTGTCGCTGCAGGTACACTAGTTGCGCTGTCATATGCGATTCCTTCATACAGGGCATATCCATTATCACTTGTGAATTCACCACCGCTGATATTAACGACGATTTTCTTCGCATATCCATCATTGCTTGTTATGCTAACAGCTGCGCCTGTATCCTCGCTTCCATTGCCATTTGCATCTGCGGGATCTTTAAACTCACCCGTTGAATGATATTCACCGCCTGTGATATTAAATTCACCGCTCTTTGCCATAATCGCACTAGGTGCTGTGATTTTGCCAGCTATATTCCATTTAGCGTAACCAGCCGCGTATATGCCACTACCATCTCCCTTACCTGTAATCTCAGCAGTATCGGTTATATTCCAAGTGGATACAGCACCTTCAGTTACCTTTATAATTCCATTTATATAGAGGCAGTATTTTGCATTGATTTTACCTTTAATTGTAATTGCAGTTCCGTAAGCGCTAACTCCATCTGCACTTGTCACATAAGGACTAACCATAACACCATATGCATCGCTATTAAGCGTTACACTTCTATCAAGTAGTAGAACGCTATAATTTGCATCGGTGCTTGTCTTGGAGCCTACCAACTTGAAGGCATACGACGAACCAGAATTGCTTATGGTTCCAGTCCCTGTCACGTCAAGTTCTCCATGCGTAATCAGGAAATAAGCGCTTTCGCTTGTATTGATAGTCTTGTTGTTAAGATTTAAAGTTACTTTGTTTCCGTTCGAAAGAACAAAATTCGAACTCAAGGTAACATCTTTCAACAAGGTTATTGTTGCACCATTGGTAGCTGAGCTGAGAGCGTCTTCAAGAGTTGCGTAATATGTCTTTCCGATCTTTGCAACGGTTCTTGTGTAAACATCAAATCCATAGTTGTTTGTCTCTTTTTGCCAGCTTTCATCAAGTGAAACACTGAATGTATTTCCTGTAACATTAGTAGGCAACGCTTTCAGGAATTCCTCGCCCGAACTGTCTCGAATTGTTGCAAATGGCGATATTTTTTTGCCTGCATCAAGTCCGAAGTTTGTCACAGTGTTGCCAGTGATGGAGTAAAGATTTCTATTACCCATAAATTGCGCAGTAATTCCTCCTGCGTAATCTGGAGCAGTTGCAGAACCACCAGAAACAGTACAATTACTTACTACTCTTGTATTCGACGAGTCCTCGCCAGTAACGGCAAGCTTACCAAAAATGCCGCCAGCACGCTCTTCAGTTGCGGTTATAACATTATTTGTCAGTGAACAGCTTTTCGTCTCACCGGACCATAAATATCCTGCCAAACCACCGACCTGGTCTTTGCCTGTAATTTTCGAATCGGAAACTGTACAGCTGGTCATGCTTCCTCCAACGCCTCCCATTTCTGAGAATATACCGCATAAACCGCCTACATATTGTCCTACTGTTTTTACCGTAGCATTTTTAATATTTACATTTTCAATGGTCGAACCACTGGAACTGCCAGCCAGAACTCCTACATTTTTAGCAGAAGTACTACCAAGATCGATTACAGCACCATCTATGGTGAGATTCTTGACAACGATTGACTTGGCAGTGCTTGAGCCGGAATCCGACTTGTTTTGCGAGCTATCCAGCGTTGCAAACAAGCCTGTACCGCCGTTACCAGCTGAAGTTATTTTCAGCCCATATATAGTATGATTCTGTCCATCAAGCGTTCCCTTGAATCCGCTTACTGGAGTCCATGCTTCCGTCAAGGTGATGTCAGTCTCAAGCTTGACGGTATCTGATGCCGTTGCTGCCTTGAGTGCCGTTGCCAAATCTGTGTACTCAGTATCGCCAATCTTTGCGACAACTGTAGCCGTGCCATTCACCGGCTGGCTCGCTAACAGTTGGTTCGCTACCGGCTCGCTCTCTGTTGTCTGGTTCTCTACCGACTGGCTCGCTACCGGCTGATTCTCAGCAGGCGGGTTCTCTGTTGCCTGGCCACCATTCGTCTGCTGGTCTCCTTCAGATTGCGTTACTGTTTGCGCTTCTACCGCTGGCGTGTTGCCGTCCGTTGAAGCATTTGTCTTTGACAGGTCTGCAAACGCTCCAGCCGACATGATGCACATTACCACGAAAGCGCATGCAGTAATTAGAAATAGCCTCTTTTTCATAAATTTTCTCCTTCCTAGATATCCTTGATTGTCTTGAATAAACGTCTATTAGATTTCGCAGTTAACAAAAAACGGCTATGCAAAGCTAGCCGTGTACATTCGTGTCTTGCAACTGGCTACCATACCCAGTCATCTGCGTTTCTTGCTTCTGGCGATCTACTGTTACGTGTACGTTCACGCGGTCGCTCGATTCTCAGATGCGAGTTTCAGGCCCTATAGCTTTGCGTCACTGCCTTTTGGCAGTTTTGCCCTATTCAATTGTCATGGTTGTTATGGTTGATATGGTTGTCTAAAAAGAAAACACTGACCATTTGATGAATCAGTATTTTTATAAGCTTAGCACACCCCCCC
>CAVAIH010000091.1:0-4796 GCA_963588675.1 Sphaerochaetaceae bacterium
TTCCAGAGGGAAGCAGTATCTCGTGGGGAGGTTCAGTGTCCATCGCCGAGATTGGGCTCAAAGATGCGGTATGTCAGGGAAATTATACTGTCTACAATCGCGACAAAGCGGTAAATGCCGAAGAGCGTGACGCGATTGAACAGCAGGCAAAGCAGTGCGATTTTTTCCTGTGCAGTTCCAATGCTGTAACAGAGGACGGTGTCCTTATCAACATCGACGGCCATGCGAACCGCGTCTCTGCTATCGCGAACGGTCCTAAGAACGTGCTGATGATTGTCGGCATGAACAAGATTGCACGGGACGTTGATTCTGCCATGAGCCGTGCAAGAAACGAGGCGGCACCTATCAACGCACAGCGTTTCAATCTGAGCACACCTTGTTGTAAAACCGGCGCTTGCTTTGATTGCAAGAGCCCTGAAACAATCTGTTGCCAGATACTGATTACGCGCTACTCCAGGCACACTGGTCGTATCAAGGTCATCCTGGTAAATGACAATCTGGGGTTCTAATGGGTCTAATTGATTCAAATTGGTTCTAATGGGTTCTAAGAGCCTTAAGAGCTTCAGATCTTAGGTTCTTGGCTGGCCCAAGAACCGCAACTGACCAAAAGGAAATCGGCTGATTTAATGTTGAGTGTTAAATCAGCCGAATTTTATATTTATTAACTTTTCATATCTATTTTGTTTCGTCAAACAAGCCTTCTTTTTCGTCCAAGTTAGCGTTAATTTGGACGAAAGTTATTTATTTGCTGTCCGCACGAACATATGCTGTGGTTGGGCCTGCGCCTACCTTTGCAATGTACCCCTCCTTAACTAATTCTGTCAATGTTCTTTCTACGGTAATCTTGCTTATATCAGGGCAAAGCTCCATAATTTCCTTTTTTGTGAACTTCCCTATTTTTTTATCAATTATCGCCCTGATTCTTTCAGGCTTAGAGAGCTTGCGATTCTTCAAATGCTCGACTCGATCCTCGAACTCACTGTATGCCTTCAGTATAATTCCCAGATAATATCGCACAAAGGGTTCATAGGTATTTTCATTCTCGTGCCATCCCGTGGAGCTTGCCTGCAGTGCTTCGTAATAAGTCTCTTTAGTCTTTTCAATCAACATTTCCATGCTTACATACTTTCCGACAATATATCCGGCTTTATAGAGAAGCAACAGCGTTAATAATCGGCTCATGCGCCCATTACCGTCATTAAATGGATGAATGCACAGAAAGTCCAGAATAAACATCGGAATGAGGATTAGCTTATCAATATGATTCGCATCCCATGCTTCTAAGAACCGAGTGCAAAGCTCATCTACCGCTTCCGCTGTCTGAAAGGCTGGAACAGATATAAATCGAGCCTTTTGATGTCCTTCAGCATCCGTTTCTGCAATCACATTATCAGCATTTTTGAACATACCGCCAACGTCTCCCTGAGAGTACGAATACAAATCGCGATGAAGTTGCAAAATGACATTGGGCCTTGGCGTGATAAATTCATAGCTTTCATGAATTGTTGCAAGCACCTCGCGATAACCAGCAATTTCCTGTTCTGAACGGTTACGAGGTTCTGCCTTCTGCTTCACCAGTTCTTCCAAGCGTGCATCACTTGTATAATTACCCTCAATTCTGTTAGATGCACCAGTACTTTGAATCATTGCAACTTCCAGCAGTGTTTTCAGGTCATCAATATTGGCCTCCAAGAACAGTTCCTGCTTGCCTTTGTGTTCATGAATACTTCCTATCATCTGAACGATTTCAGGAGTCAACAATTTGGTGGCATTCAATGCATAATCAAATGGTCTCATTTTAATCTCCTTCATTTCATTTTTATCTACATCATTTTAGCGTATAATGATGTAGATTGCAAGATTGATGATGTAGATTGCAAGAGCCCGGCCGTATCAAGGTCATCCTGGTAAATGACAATTTGGGGTTCTAATCTGGGTATTTCTCCATCAGCTGGAAAAGCACGTCGCCGTCGATGTTGCCACCTGAAAGGACGAGCGCGATGTTTTTTCCGCCGATGCGTTCACGCTGTTCCATGACGGCTGCGACCGTCGTGCAACTTCCCGCCTCGACGATGAATTTCTCCTGGCGAGCCATGAAACTGACTGCCTTGCCGATGGCCTCCTCGGAAACGGCTATAAAATCATCCACATAGTCCTTCGCCATCTCATAACTCAGCGCGCCGATACCGCCGATGAGCGAGTCGCACAGCGATTCCTCACATGGATAATCCTCATAGAATTTGCCGTCCTCATACGACTTGATCATCGCAGGGCAAGCCTCGGTCTGCACGCCGATTACGCGGATGCCGGGCTTGATGGCCTTCACAGCGACCGCAATTCCTGTGAGCAATGCGCCACCGCCGATTGGAACTACGATGGTGTCGATGTCCGGATTCTGCTCAAGAATCTCGGTGCCGATGGTGCCCTGACCGCCGTAAATCTTCGGATCGTCATAGTAAGCGTCGATATATGTCATATCGTGCGTGAGGATATACTCCATACCGAGCGCATGCGCCTCGTCATAGTTTCGGCCCATGAGCAGAACGTCCGAGCCGAAATATTTTATCTTGTCGACCTTGCTCTGCGGAGTCGTCTCGGGAACGATTATCTTCGCATTCTTGATGCCCAGCATAGACGCGGCATAGCTCACCGAACTTCCGTGGTTGCCGGAGGAAATGGTCGCAATGCCCTTCTCAATCTCCTCGGGCGTAAGCGTCAGGAGCTTGTTGACAGCACCTCTGATTTTGAAGCTTTTCGCGCGCTGGAAGGATTCCAGCTTGAAAAAATATTTGCGCTCGCTGTCGTGTTCGCTGTCGCGCTCGGGGGCGTGCTCGTCGGCGCGTTCGGGGGCGTGCTCGTCGGCGGGCTCGAGGGCATGCTCGAGGCCGCGCTCACTGTCGCGTTCGCCGTCGATTTTTCCGCCGAGGTAGTACGACTCCTCGAGCGGTGTCCTGCGAATGTACGGTTTGATGCGTTCGTAAGCTTCTTGAACGTCTCTGTAAGTAAATGCCATTTTTCAGTCCTCCTGAAATTTTTCTGGAATTCTATCTATTCCTGGTTCGCGATCTGGTTTCCCTCTTCATTTTCATTTCCATTTCCAAGTTTCGGTTCATCCTGATTTCGAATACAAATATAATAGAACAAAATCGCCAATCCTTGGGCCACTATGGAGACCACCACCAGCCAAACTGGGCTGACGTCATAAAGCGCACCCAGAAGCCAGCTTCCGAGGAACCACGCGATGCCGAAGCCCGTTTCGAAAATTCCGAAGCCGGTGCTTCTCATAGACCTTGGAATGATTTCGCTGACCGCTGATTTCATAATGCTTTCCTGCGCGCCCATTCCAATTCCCCAAAGGACAATTCCAAGACCCATCATCCATGGGCTCTCGGTCAGGAATACGAACGCCGAGAAGAACATACTGCAGAGTGTCGATAGCATAAGGGCCTTCAGGCCGATTTTATCGAAAAGCCATCCGAAGAAAAGCGCAGAGAACGCGTCGACAGCCATGGCGCCGGCATAGAGCAAGCTGAGCGTGGACGCCGGGAAGGCCTGCATTCTGGCAGCATGAAGAGTGATCAACGTGAAATCCGCAAATCCGAAAGCGAACAGGCAGATCGCGATCATGTAGAATACGAAGGATTTCTTGAAATGGAACTCTGTCTGCTCCTCGCTGGCTTTCTCGAACATCTCGGGATTAGGGTATTTGACCCTCGAGAAAACGACCAGTCCTATCGTGATAAGAGCGGGGATTCCGAGAATCGCAAAGCACAGGCGGTAGGTCGAAAACAAGTGGCTCGTTCCCTTAACCCACGCGATCACAAATAGGATTACAGGGCCCATGAACGCGCCGAGCTGGTCGAGGAATTCTTGATAGGCGAAGCCCTTGCCGGTTCCGACCTCGCTGGCAGCAAAGCTGACAAGCGTGTTTTTCGCGGGCTTCTTGATTGCTTTTCCGATGCGTTCCATGATGACAAGACCGCAGGCGACAACCCAGCCGTTCTGCGGTACGAGCGCAAGCGCAGGTATTGCAAGCACCTGCATCGCATAGCCGACGATTACAAGCGTCCAGTATTTCTTGGTTCGGTCCGCTATAAAGCCCGATAAAAGTCTCAGCGAATATCCGCACAACTCACCGATGCCCGACACGAAGCCTATCGTTGCCGCGGATGCTCCGGCAAGATTCAAATACTCGCCGAGTATACTGCGGGCGCCCTCGTGCGTCATATCCGAAAAGAGGCTGACGATGCCCATCAGCACAATGAATGCCATTGCACCGGAGACTTTAATATTTCTATTTCTTGAATTGTTGTTTTCTCGCTTAGTCATAACTTTGTTATTGTATCATGTACTTCTCAATAACCGATTTCTTTTATGTCTCCCTCACTATTATGCTTTAATATACCTCGTCGCCCTTCCTGCGCCGATACGCTTCACAGAACCCGTCTTAACCATTGTGCCGAGAACGGCCTCGACGGTCGTAGGGCTGACATCGGGGAGAATCTTGCAAATTTCAGCTTTGGATAACGGGGTCAGGCTGTTCAAAACGGTTGCCTCCACACGGCCCTTTTTCGTAATCTTCTTGCCGTGTACCACTGCAAATCGCTTATCTAGTTCCTTATAGCACATATAGAGAGTGGAGAGGAAATTTTCAACAAACGGGAAATAAGAGTTCTCATTCGTTTCCCATCCTACCGAGGACTCTCGCAGGGCTTCGTAATAATATACCTTATAGCTGTTGATTTGTTCTTCGAAGGACACATATTTACCAGCATCAAAGCCGTTTTTGTACAACA
>CAVAIH010000092.1:0-4779 GCA_963588675.1 Sphaerochaetaceae bacterium
TATCAACTATTTGATTCGAGGAGAAAATTTATGAATAGCAAGATTATTGCCTTATGTGGCAAGGGTGGCGTCGGCAAGACATCACTTTCTGCAACTATCATAAAGATCTTATGCGACACGTATCCTGACAAAAGGATATTGGCAATCGACGGTGATCCGTCTGTTGGGCTGGCGACCGCACTCGGCGTGCAGGAGTCAGGCACCATCAACGACATTCGCGAAGACTTTATCAAGTTGGCAGATCAGCGAAAGGACGCTCAGGCAATCGAGATGCTTCACGAAGCGAAGGATCGAATTTTCGACAAGCTGATTGAGACGGACTCTTTCTCCTTCCTCGCAATAGGCAGGCCCGAATCGAGCGGATGCTACTGTTCTGTGAACGATTACCTGCGCGACCTGATAACGATGGTCGCAGACCATTTTGACTACGTTGTAATCGACGGCGAGGCAGGCATTGAACAGATCAACCGCAGGGTCATGGAGAAAGTTAACAATCTTATTTTCGTCAGCGACGCTTCGAAGAAAGGTATCGATGTCATTAAGTCCATCGACAAGGTTGCAAAGAGCCTTGTTATGTACGACAATGCAGGTGTCATCATCAACCGTGTCAGCAACCCTTCTATCGTGCAGAAGTTGGATCTCGGGGATCTGAAACTGCTTGACAGCATTGGTGAGGACAGCAACATTCAAGAATTTGATATCGACGGCAAGTCCGTATTAGATATCCCAAAAGAATCAAAAATCTATATTGGCGCGTATAACGCATTGAAAGAAATGGGAGTCATTGTATGAAAGACCTAAAACACATCTATGATCTCGAAAGACTTTTGGAACACTGTGACAACGAGTATACCAAATCTGCACAGAAGAAGGGCGACATTTGCATCGCTTCTGTATGCAGTAATATTCCTGAGCCACTTGTGAATCTGAAAGGAACTTTCTCCGTCCGTCTAAGAGCACCAAGAACAGGTTCCATGGAAGTCGGCACCTACTACCTGACCAGCTTCCTTTGTGAATATGTAAGGGCTTTATTAGAGAGAGCTGTAGAAGGCGGTTATAACTTCACAGATTGCCTGATTGCTCCGGACGGTTGCTCCATGTTGAACCGTTGTGTAGAGAACATGGAATTACTGCAGACAGTAAAGAAAGACAACTACTTCTATGAGAATATGGAAATTCCTATGAAGAACGATGAGAACGGTTTGAATCTTTACGTACTGCAGTGCAAGAATCACATCTTAACACCACTACATGAGAAGTTCGGAATCGATGTAAGCGACGAGGCTTTATTAGCGTCCGTTAAGGAACACAATCGTGTCTGCGAACTGATCAACGAAATCGGACAGTATAGGAAATTAGACAATCCTACGATCACCGGACATGAATTCCACGTATTATGTCTTGCTACCTATGCTTGCCCTAGAGAGGCTATTATTCCAATCTTAGAGGAGACTTTGGAAGAGCTCAAGACAAGAGAGCCAGACACTAAGAATCCTTACAGAGTTAGAGTTGCCCTTGTCGGAAGCGAAGTCGACGACATGGAGCTCATCGAGGCAATCGAAGATTGCGGTGCATATGTATGCGTCGATCGTTTCTGCTTCGGTTCATTCCCTGGAAGAACTCCGATCGTGCTGAAGGACGGCGAGGATCCTTTAACTGGCATTTGCAGAAATTATCTTGAGAACTGCCAGTGCCCAAGACTTATGAATCAGGACAAGATTCAGGGCAGAAGAAAATACGTAGCTGATCTTGCGAAAGAGTACAAGGCTGACGGAATCATTTACGAACAGCTGAAGTTCTGCGACCCTTGGGCTTACGAAAGAATGGTTGGATCTATTGACCTTAGAGAGAAATACGATTATCCAGTTCTTCAGATCGACCGTCCGTACAACAACAGCGGAAGCGGTCAGCTTCGTACAAGAGTTCAAGCCTTTGTAGAAAGCATCGAATTTAAGAAGTTAGGAGGAAAGAATAATGGCTAAGGAAGTTGGAAAAGATAAGCTTGGCTCCTTCTATACAGGTGGTAAAGTTAGAAAACGCAGAGAATGGAGAGGCGTAAAGGACACTCTTTACGATTATAGCCGTTGGCTCTACATCATGGGACAGCTCGGAGGCTTCGTAATGAAGCCAAGGAACGTCAAGGCATTCTTCCGTTACAGCTGGATGTCGAACTACCTGGCAGTACCAATGATGGTAGATAGATTTTCTCAGGGTCTGAGAGGACCACAGCTGAGAATCCTCCACGAGGAATTCGATATCATCGTATATGACGTTGCAAAACTTCTTGATTCCCTGTTCAAGGGCGACCGCAACATCGGAAAGGACAAGGATTTCTCAGACAAGGTCGTACTCGTAGACGAGAACGAGATGACAGCAGTTATGATGGGCTTCCCTACACTGAAGGGTCTGAGCAGAGAGACACCTGCTGTATATGTATCTGTTCTTCTGAATCAGCATGCTGCTGAGAAATACATCGATATCGCTCAGGAATACGGTCTGCCAGGCGATGTATGCCCAATGCCTGAGGCAGAGGCTGGTGTATCCATCGCGGACGATTTCCCTGTACTTGGTGCTTGCGCCGTACAGTGCAACACAACTTGCGACGGCTCGCTTCTTGGTAACGGCGTTATTTCTAAGCGTCTTGAGTTAGAGGATGGTGTTCCTTGCTTCCAGCTTGCTGCACCTCTTCGTCACAGAGAAGACGACGTTCAGGAATACGCTGCACAGGAGATTCGTAACTGCATCAAGTTCATCGAAGAGAAAACCGGCGAGAAATGGGATTGGAATTACTACTTCGAATGTGCAAAGAGAGTTAACATCGCCACAAAGGCTCGTATGGAATGGCTCGACATCAACAAGACAGAGTATCCACAGGTTGTCGGCGGTAACCTGGCACTTTACACAGAGACTAACTACATGGCTGTCTGCGGTAAGGTTGACCTCTTCAGACAGGCAGATATTAAGATCAGCAAGATCGCAAGAGAAGCTTACGAGAAGAGAACTATGCTCGCGAAGGAATACCGTCACAGAGCTATCGTATGGGGCGTTCAGTCTCACTTCTACATGGACTTCTTAGTATGGCTTCTTAACTGCTGGGGAATCGTTCCTCTGACAGATATGCTGTCCATGATCAACACAGATATGATTGCTGAAGAAGATACTCCTGAGAACAGAGAGCAGGCAATCTACGATATGGCTTGGTTAACAGAAAACATGATCATGCGTAATCGTACACACGGCGGATACAAGGTACTGCTGGACGAGCTGTGGGAGATCACCGAAGAGTTCAACGCAGATGTCGTTATCCTTTGGGAGCACATGGCATGTAAGGCTCTGGTTGGTATGCACGGTCTTTTCGAAGAAAAAGCAAGAGAGAAAGGCATCCACCTTATCTGGGTTAACCACGACCTGTTCGACCCAAGAGTTACAAGCAGACAGGGCATTCGTGACCAAGTTAACAGCTACATGCGTACTGTTTTAAGAGAAGAGCCAATCGATCCATCACTTGAAGTTCTGGACGATGACAAATCATGGTAAATCATTGAAGATATCGAAGAAAAGAAAGGTTAAAACAATGAGCAAAAGCAAGAAATTATTGATGATAGCTGTTTTATTCCCTGTTGTATTCTTTGTTGTAACTTTTACGGTCTATTTCTTTAATTTAGATATGAAGCTCACCGCAGCTCTCGAAGGACCTATTAAGATGCTACAAGATAAAGTTCAGAAAGATCGTCACCTGTAATGAATCTTCGGCGGCTTAACGAACTTGACGACGAGAAACGAATCTTTTTTTAACGACATAACGAGAACCTAAGGACGAAGAATGAATCTTTTTAACGACGAAATTAAGGAAGTGTACGAACTTCTCAATTCTTTGGAAAAGAAGGAATTGCCTATCACGGACCAATTATTGGAAGATGTTGGCCCTAACAACATGATATTCAGGGATGAATGCGCATACGAGTTAGGCGACAAGAAATCTTTGTCCTTTGACCTGTCCTCGAGCTCAATCGACGTCGAAGACAAGATCTACCTTGTGGGAAAAGATTTGAGCGAAATTCAAGGCAACGAGGATTTCATGCGAATCACCCTCCTGCAGATCAAAGATGAGGATTCGAACGCAGATTCGAGCGCGGATTCGAGCGCAGATTCGAGCGCAGATTCGAGCGCGGATTCAAGCGCGGATTCAAGCAAAGGTTCGAACGGCGGAGGTCTGACGGGCGACGCTCTTTACAATCGCTTAGAGCAGATCAAGCTCACCAAATACAGAGTCTCCCCAAAGGGCTACATGCTGAGAACATCCACCGGAAACAGAGAGAAAGTCAGAGTTTCCAAGGACGTGGCTAGAAAAAGCAGTTTCTCACAAATCGGTTCAGCTTACATGCAGGCTTACAAGAAGCTTGATTATGTCGAGCATGTCACTATTCTATTTGTTGTAGGGCATGCAGGAGACAGCGTAGGAAGTGCTGGAAGCAATGCTGGAAGCAACGCCGGAGAAAGCGTAGGAACTGGCGCTGAAGGCAACGCAGGAAACAGCAGTCTATACGACAGGCTCAGCAAGATAGCGAGCAAGAAAGCCGAGATCACCGACACGATTGACCACATCCTCAAAGGCTTCATGATCAACGATTGTGATTCCTGCTCTGCAAAGGAGCTTTGCGACGAGGTTGAAGGATTAAGGGAGATCCACCAGTCGGTTAATTAGAGAAAGCTGAAAGGCTGTCAGCAAGACAGGCTGTCAAGCTATCAGAGAAAGTCGCTATCGCAAGCGTAACAACA
>CAVAIH010000093.1:0-4757 GCA_963588675.1 Sphaerochaetaceae bacterium
CATGGAAAAAGCAGTACCAAAAGCTCAAAGGTTAAGCCGCTAAATTCTCGTTTATCTTACTATTAATTTCTATTTTTCTATCAATTCCTTCCAATATACCAACGATCTTTTGTTGCTCCTCTAAAGAAGGAATTTTGATATCCATTCGTTTTAGAATCCAGCCAGACAGTCCTCCTCTTGTGCTTGTTCCATCAGAAAGAAGCCTGAATTCTTCATAACGGTTGCCCAAATTATAATACAAATATAGCGGCAGTATTAAGCTCGTGTCAGGTTCACAAGCAATGACAGACTGATTCATGTATGTGTCAATCATCAAAAAGCTGGCTTGTCCTCTTGTATAACCTTGTCCAGCTGTTGCAACCACCGTGCAGCCTTTTTTTGCAAGCTTTGTAGAGGAATTATTAACCCCTTCCTGAGTAATAGTTCGTTCAGTATCATATATGAAGCGTTGAGAGGTTTCACCAGACGACAACCATTTAAGATTGCCATTCCAATACTCTTGATGACGTGTTGATGGTGTACCACCACTATAAATTCGCAAGCATACCTCATCAAGTGTATATTTCTTCCATTCAGATTTCATACCCAATCGCCCCCAGCTTCTTGCGAATCTCGTCCTCCAGTTCGTGGGACTTTGCGAACATATCTGAAAGCTCGGAAGTCAGGCGTGCCATTTTCTCTTCAAAAGGCTCGCCGTCATCTTCCTGCTCCTCAATGCCCACATAGCGTCCCGGTGTCAAGATGTAATCCTGCTTTGCGATATCCTGCAGGGTAGCAACTGAGCAGAATCCCTTTACATCCTCAAGTGTTCCGTTTTGGAATGCCTCGAAGGTATCCGCCAGCTTCTGAATATCCTCATCGGTGAAATCTCTGTGCTTTCTATCGACCATGTGGCCCATCTTGCGGGCATCGATAAAGAGCGTCTTGCCTTTCTGCTTCTTGCCCTTCGTGATGAACCAGAGAGTAACCGGAATGGTCACGCTATAGAAAAGCTGTGTTGGCATGGCGATAATGCCTTCAATCAAATCGTCCTCTATAATCTTCTTGCGAATTTCGCCCTCACCGCTGGTTTGCGTGGAAAGTGCACCGTTTGCAAGCACCAAACCGATTTTTCCGTTTGGCGCGAGGTGATGAATCATGTGCTGAATCCATGCGTAGTTGGCATTGCCTGCAGGCGGGATGCCGTACTTCCAACGCACATCATCGAGAAGCTTTTCCTGATTCCACGGATGGTAGTTGAAAGGAGGATTCGCGAGAATGAAATCTGCTTTTAAGGTCGGGTGCAGGTCATTCGTAAATGTATCCGCCTGATAAGGACCGAAGTCAGCATCAATGCCACGGATGGCCATATTCATTTTCGCCATCTTCCAGGTGTCGGCGTTTGCCTCCTGCCCGTAAACAGAAATTGCACCGCGCTTGCCGGAATGCGCCTGAATGAATTTTGCGCTCTGCACGAACATACCGCCAGAACCGCAACAGCAATCGTACACACGGCAGTTATCAAACGGGCGAAGTATAGCAACAAGCGTTTTAACCACGCTGGACGGCGTGTAGAATTCACCGCCGCCAACGCCTTCTTTTTCTGCAAACTGAGCAATGCAGTATTCGTATGTACGACCGAGGAGGTCTTCGCTCTCTTCGGTGTTGCTCATATCAATATTGTTTGTGAAGATGTCCACGACATCGCCCAGAATCCGCTTGTCGAGATCGGGGCTGGCGTAGTTCTTCGGAAGAACATTCTTCAGTGTCTTGTTTTCGGTTTCGATAGCTCTCATGGCGTTATCGAGGACCGTTCCAATCTCTGGTGTGTGAGCGGCTGCGGCAATGGTGCTCCACCTGGCTTCTTCTGGCACAAAGAACACATTCTCCATCGTATAAGCGTCGCGGTCATCCTCGAAGCCGTCGCCTTCATCTATGAGCTCCTGATACCTCTTGTCAAAGGCTGCGGATATATAGCGTAGAAAGATAAGTCCGATGATTACCTTTCTGTATTCCGCCGCTGGTATATGTCCCCACAGAACGCAGGCTGCGTCCCATAGTTGTTTTTCAAATCCGATGTTGGCATTCGTTTTGTCAGCCATTTTGTTATCCTCCTACATTAAAGTGGGTATATTGATGTCATCAATTATTTCAATCATTTCGACTACATCCCCGACATCGCAATGGACGCTTGCAAGATGCAATAGTTCAGTTTAATTATATCTTTTTTCATGTCTACGGTAAAGGCAACAATCGCGCGAACAAGGCGCTTTTCGCACTTTTGCAAGCAGTCTCTTCTTGCTCACAAAGTGGCATAACAAAAATCCGCCTTCAGGCGGATTCTCTATTCTACTCTATTCTATATTCCTTTACAGCCTTAGCTTTGAGGCGAACTCTATCCCCTCTTCATCAACCTTTACGCCCTCAGCATCGAGCCCAGGAATTCCTGGAGTCTTGCGGTCTGAGGGTTCTCGAAGACGGCCTTAGGGTCTCCGCGCTCGATGATGGTGCCGTCGTCAACGAAGATTACTTCGTCTGCGACTTCTTTGGCGAAGCCCATTTCGTGGGTTACGATTATCATCGTGGTGTTCTCGTCGGCGAGCTTCTTGATTACTTTGAGGACTTCGCCTGTGATCTCGGGGTCGAGCGACGAGGTCGGCTCGTCGAAGCACAGTATGTCTGGGTCCATCATGAGGGCTCTTGCGATGGCAACTCTCTGCTGTTGTCCGCCGGAAAGCTCGCATGGGTAGTTATTTGCTTTTTCGGAAAGGCCGACTCTGTCCAATAGCGACAGCGCCCTTCTTTCGATTTCGTCCTCGGGCCACTTCTTGAGGAGCTTAGGCGCGAGCGTTATGTTCTCAAGCGCGCTGTACTGCGGGAAAAGGTTGAACTGCTGGAAGACCATTCCGAACTTCAGGCGGTTCTCCCGCACCTCCTCTTCCGACAGGAGCTTGTTCTCTTCTCCGTCGAAAATTTTCTTGCCTCTTACGCTAATCGTGCCTTCGTCGGCAGTCTCGAGGAAGTTGATACAGCGAAGGAGTGTGGTCTTGCCTCCGCCGGAGGCTCCTATAATCGCGAGGACCTCGCCCTCGTTGAGCGAGAAGTCGATGCCCTTCAGAACCTCGTTGCTTCCGAATTTTTTCTTTATTCCTTTAACCTCCAGAATCGCCATCCGGACCTCCTAATTGAATTGTTTGAATTGAATGAATCAATCGAATTTCTTGATTTTCTTGAATGAAATTCCCGAACTTCTTGAATGAAATTCCCGAACTTCCTGAATTTCTTGAATTACTTGAAATAATCTAACTTCGCCTCAAGCTTAGCGAAGAGCAATGCGAGCGCACCGCTGAAGACAAGGTAATATGCGCCTGTCATAAAGAGCGGCCAGATGATGCCGTCTGACTTGATGAAGGCCTGGCCCATCCAGATCAGCTCGTATACGGCGATAATTCTCGCAAGAGATGTGTCCTTAACAAGTGTGATGATCTCATTTCCCATAGGCGGAATGATTCTCTTTATTACCTGGAGAAGGACGATGTTGAAGAACACCTGCTTCTTTGTGAGGCCGAGGACCTGACCTGCCTCGTACTGGCCTTCTGGAATGCTCTCGATACCGCCTCTGTAAATTTCGCTGAAATAGCAGGCGTAGTTAAAGATAAAGGCCGCTATTACCGCAACGAATCTGCCTGTTGTGCCCATGCCCCATATGTTCTGTCCGAGCAGAAGGCCCGGGCCGTAGTATACGACGATGAGCTGAAGCATAAGAGGCGTTCCTCTTACTATCCATACGATTATTTTGGTAAAAGCCTTAAGAGGCTTGATTTTGCTCATGGAACCGAAGGCTATCACGAGTCCCAAAGGTATCGCCCCGATCAAAGTCAGGGCGAAAATCTCTAGTGTCATCTTGAAGCCTGTCGTCAGTTCCAGCATTACTGCTTGAAACATTTAGTTACTCCTTTACTACTTCTGCTCGAGGATTGCAAGCTGTACGCCGTACTTTGTTGCAATGTTCATGAGCGTTCCGTCTGCATAGGACTCTACGAAGAAGTCATTGAGTGCCTCTGCGAGGTTAGATCCTTTTCTGAATCCTACTCCGTACTCCTCTTCGTTGAGGTCTAATACGTTAACGAGGTCAGGATATGCTGTTCCTTCTCCGATCATAGCTCCAGCCATCAGCTTGTCGATTATGCAAGCGTCTGCTGTTCCTGCTGCTACTTCCATAAGTGCTGCAGCCTGTGTCTGAACTTCTACAACTTCGAAGTCGTTCTCTTCTGCGGCCTCAGCTCCTGCGGAACCTGCCTCTACTGCGAAGCTCAGATCCTCGCATGCTTCAACTGATGTATATTTGTCGGCAACGTCCTTATTTACTACTACTACCTGTGCGTTCTTGCAGTATGCGTTCGATGCTTCCATGCCCTCTTTAACCTCATCTGTAAGAGTCATGCCGTTCCATACGCAGTCAATGCTCTTGTTCTCGAGTTCCATGATCTTTGAATCCCAGTCGATCTCTACGAATTCAACATCAACTCCGAGTGACTCTGCGAAGGCTGTTGCCATATCTGCGTCGAATCCAATCCAGTTGCCTGAATCATCTTTATAATCCATTGGCTCGAAATCTGTAATTCCGACTACCAGCGTTCCCTTCTCCTGAACGTATTCAAGATCCTGGCTGTTGTCGTCTGATGATCCGCATGATGTGAAAACAAATACTCCTGCGAGCATCATTGCTACTGCGAGTGTAAGTGATAATAGCTTCTTCATTTGTCCGTTCTCCCTTT
>CAVAIH010000094.1:0-4590 GCA_963588675.1 Sphaerochaetaceae bacterium
AAAAGTGCTGTAATAAGAAGTGTTGGAGGAGAGGGTGCTCTTCGACAGCACTTCCTTGATATGGGCGTAATTCCGGGAGCCGAGCTTACACTTATCAAGCTCGCGCCGATGGGAGACCCGATGGAACTGCAGATACACTGCTACGAGCTCACTTTAAGGCTTGAAGATGCAAAGCATATCGAGATAGAAGAGATAGAGACACGAAGCAAGGAGCATATTCACGTAGAAAGAATCAAGGCGTCTGACCACCCGGGACTTGGCGAAGACGGCAAATATCACAGCCCAGAGGATGCGGATCCTCTGCCTGAGGGAGCTAAGCTTACTTATGCTCTTGTGGGAAATCAGAACTGCGGAAAGACGACACTGTTCAACCAGCTCACAGGCTCCAATCAGCATGTCGGGAATTTTCCAGGAGTAACAGTTGACAGAAAATCAGGATCAATCAAGGGCTATCCGAATACCGAAATCGTCGACCTTCCGGGAATTTATTCGATGTCGCCTTACAGCAGTGAGGAAATAGTCTCGAGGAATTTTGTTCTTGACGAGCATCCAACGGCGATAATAAATATTCTCGACGCTACGAATATTGAGAGAAACATGTATCTGACAATGCAACTCCTCGAAATGGATATTCCTATGGTTGTTGCACTTAATATGATGGACGAGCTTGCGGGAAATGGCGGATACATCGATATTAACGCTATGGAAAAAGCTCTCGGAGTTCCTGTAATTCCGATTTCCGCGGCCAAGAACGAGGGAATCGACGAGCTCGTGTCTCACGCGATACACATTGCGAAGAACCGAGAGCGTCCGAAAGTCTGCGATTTTTGCGCTGATGATGCCAACGGCGGAGCTGTTCACAGGTGCATTCACAGCATAATGCATCTCTTCGAGGACCATGCAAAGGCAAACGGCGTTCCGCTAAGATTCTCGGCAACAAAGGCGATAGAGGGCGACCAGCTCATACTCGATAGGCTGAAGCTTGACACTAACGAGAAAGAAATGCTCGAGCACATCGTACTTCAGATGGAGAAGGAAAGAGGCCTCGACAGCAGTGCGGCGATTGCGGATATGCGCTTTGATTTCATCGAGGACCTTTGCGAGCAGACGGTTGTTAAGCCACGCCACAGCAAGGAAAGAATAAGAAGCGAGAAGATTGACCGAATCCTTACGGGCAAATATACCGCAATTCCAAGTTTTATCCTGATTATGGCATTGTCATTCTTCCTTACATTTAATGTCATCGGAGCATGGCTTCAGGGCTTGCTCGAGAACGGAATATCAGCGCTGACGGTAACGGTTGACCAGCTTCTGACGGCAGGAGGAGTCAATCCTGTGCTTAAGAGCCTTGTCGTTGATGGAATTCTTACAGGCGTCGGAAGCGTGCTCAGCTTCTTACCGCTTATTGTGATACTTTTCTTCTTCCTTTCAATCATGGAGGACAGCGGATACATCGCAAGAGTTGCCTTTGTAATGGATAAGCTTCTGAGAAAAATCGGTCTCTCGGGAAAAAGCATTGTTCCTATGCTCATCGGCTTCGGCTGTACGGTGCCGGCGGTTATGTCCACAAGGACTCTTCCGTCAGAACGAGACAGGAAAATGACCATACTCATGACGCCGTTCATGAGCTGTACGGCGAAGCTTCCTATATATGCGTTCTTTGTGAGCGCCTTTTTCCCAAAGAAGGGCGGGTTCATTATGACGGGGCTCTACCTTCTCGGAATAGTGGTAGGAATAATTATGGCTCTTATTTTCAAGAAAACCTTATTCAAGGGCGAGACCGTTCCGTTCGTCATGGAGCTTCCTAATTACAGGCTTCCAAGCCCAAAGAACATAGGACGGCTTCTCTGGGAAAAGGCCAAGGACTTCTTGGAGAGGGCTTTTACAATAATACTCTTGGCGACGATTGTCATCTGGTTCTTGCAGAGTTTCAATATGCGACTCGATTTCGTAAGCGATTCATCGCAGAGCATACTTGCGGTTATTGCTGGAGCTTTCGCGATTCTGCTTGCTCCGCTTGGACTCGGAGATTGGAGAATTTGCACAGCGCTCATCACGGGCTTCATGGCAAAAGAAAGCGTGGTTGCCACACTGCAGGTTCTCGTTGGTGGAAGTGTTACAACGCTCATTTCACCGCTTTCAGCAGTATCACTTCTTGTATTCAGCCTTCTGTATACACCTTGTGTTGCGGCAATAGCTTCAATCAGAAGAGAACTTGGCGGAAAATGGGCATGTGGCGTCGTAATAGGACAGTGCGCGATAGCATGGATCCTCGCATTTATCGTGAGACTTATCGGCCTTGCGATCGGACTGGGATAGGATTGGATTAGATTAGAACGGGATTATAGGGAAAAAGGTTAAATGAAGAGCAAAAAATACATAATTTCAATATTAGCGATGATCTTCGTAATTGGCTCGTGCGTCGCAGATGCAAATCTTCGCGATGTGAAGACATTCACCGAAAAGAGCTACATAGACGGCGTTGATGTGAGCGGTATGAATTTGAAAGAAGCGACATCGGCGCTTGAAGCTGGACTCAACAAGATGTCATTGAACGCGGATGCAGAAGGCGCGCTGATAGAAGTAAGTACTCCTTTCAAATACGGAAATGCTGTCGGAATTCACAGCAAGCTTGTGATCTCTCATATAGATATAAGAAATCTCTTCGGAGCAAAGAAGGATTACAAGCTTGGTTTAAATGTAATTTCCGGTACTGATGAGCTTAGTGCAAACTTAGAGGATGCTTATCCATGCACTGATGTGGAAGTGCAGACAGCTAACGCATATATCGATTACAATGCAATGAGCATAATACCTGAGGTTCAGGGCGACAACCTCGACTATGCGAAGCTTGCGAACGCAATTGCCGAGCAGAGAAAGGAAGACCCAACAAATGGAACTTTTACTTTTAGCAGAAAAGACTATGCTCTTGAACCATCAGTGAAAAGCGAGGATCTCGAAGAGGAATTAGCGTGGGCAAAGGAACACCTGGCTCAGGGCTTTGATGTAGTGGACGGAAACGGAGAGACCGTTCACATGGGCGCTGACCAAATGGCTAAGATTGCCATTTATAATTCGGGAAATGTCAAATACGACGAAGACTCGGCGATGGCTCTTGCGGAGACACTTGCTGGGAACGATAGGCCTGATAAGGTAAAAATCGAGACCCATAGTGGCGTCAAGGAGCTTTATAACTATGCGCTGACTGCTCGTGTTGACAAGGAAAAATCCGCTGAATCAATAATTTCCGCGGTAAAAGCATCAATAGAAAATACAGAGCCTGTAACTGCTACCATCTATACCGATGAAGACCATGTGTTCAAATTAGATACCTGGGTTGAAATCTCAATTAGTGCTCAGCATCTTTGGTATTACAAAGACGGAAATCTTGTCATCGATTCTCCTATTGTTACGGGCATGTACGGGTCACACGACACACCGCACGGAGTATATAAATTGGCGTATAAGCAGAGCCCTGCGACTTTGAAGGGACGTAATGATGACGATTCTGAATATGAATCGCATGTAGTCTACTGGATGCCGTTCAATGGAGCAATCGGCCTTCACGATGCTCCATGGAGATCTAGCTTCGGTGGAAAAATCTATATGGGAAATGGCTCTCACGGATGCGTGAATTTGCCGCATAATACTGCGCGGACCTTGTTTAATAATTTATCTTCAGGGTCAATCGTAGTAGTATATTAGCCCAACTATATCAACCAGACACTGGCAAATTACAATTTATAAATTACAAGATTATAACAAACTTAAGTCTATGGAAATTTCAAGGGAAGGAAAGAACGGGAGAGAAATTTATTGATAGGAACAGTATTTCTTATAGCTTTCTTCATAGTAAGCGGAATTCATCTTTATGCGAGCAAGAAGAAGGATAGTGAGCTTCGCGCCAAATCTAAAGTATTCATAATGCTCGCACTGCTCGGATGGTACTGCTGTAGTGTAGACCGCATTAGCTTAGTTGTTGTTATTGCACTTCTTACAAGCTGGTGCGGGGATGTTTTCCTCATCCCAAGCGGTGTAAAGTGGTTCATGCTTGGAGGAATAAGCTTCGGAATATCGCATTTATGCTTTGCGCTGACATACGCTCCTAATATTACTTTTTCAGAGCTTTCACCTCTTGTGATCATCATAATATCAGTAGCTTACCTGATTGCGGTAATACTTGAATTTCGAAGCCTTAAGCCATATCTGATGAAGGAACTTTTCTATCCGATGTTCGCATACCTCATTGTTAATGGCTTGATGAATAGCTTCGCATGGTTCCAGATGATCTCGAATCCATGCAAGGCAACAGTGATAACGCTGATAGGCGCAATTCTATTCTTCGTATCTGACGCGATTCTCTTCTTTGTGAGATTCAATGACGAGACAAGGTGGAAGAGTCACTTCCCGGTAATGCTCACTTATTCGCTAGGCGAGCTGTTAATCGTATACGGAATTATTCTATTATAAGCAAGCGCGGCATAGGGTGCTTGAAGGATCTTTGGGCACGCCTGTGCTTAGCGATTGTACAACTTCTGCCGCTAAGCGTGACACAGGGTGCTTGACGGATCTTTGACGACGCCCGTGCTT
>CAVAIH010000095.1:0-4581 GCA_963588675.1 Sphaerochaetaceae bacterium
GCAGTCGCAGTCTTGCGATTTGTGATCCTCGCTGTTCCGTGTGCTGTTGCTTGGCTTTGAGCAAGAACAAGAGCAGGAGCTTGAAGATGAGCTATGGCAGGTGCTTGAGCATGGACAGCCGATGCACTTGATGCCGGCTTTTTTCTTGCTGTGTATGTAATATATTGCTCCACCGACGATTAACAATATAATCAATCCGACGATAATGTCTACCGTATTCATTTTCTCAGTCTCCTTTCTTGAATCTTAGCTCGTTCTTATGAAAATTTATGAAAACTACGTAAAACTAATTTAAGCGATTTGAAAATTTTGAAGCTATCTGAAGTTTCTGAAGCTACTGAAGCTTCTGAAGCTGTCTGCAACTATGCTTCTTGTCCGAGGTGGTATGTCTCCTCGAATTCTTTGTTGTTCTTTGCAATGATTGCTCCGATAATAACTGCGAAAGTGATTACTGCAATCAGTCCTCCGATGAATCCAGCACCGAATGAGCCTGTTGTGATAAGCGTTCCTACCTGATATACCAGGAAGCCTACTGTGAAGCCTGTTGCAAGCTGGAGTCCAATTGCTCCTGCAAGCCACTTTCCGCTCTGGAGCTCTGACTTAAGAGCACCGATAGCAGCGAAGCATGGAGGTGTGAAAAGGTTGAACATCATGTATGCGAGTGCAGCGCACTTTGTGAGGCCCATTACTGTAGCAACGGTTGATCCGCTACCTGTAAGTTCAAGTGCATCTGTATCTATGAAGCTTGTAAGTGCATATACTGTAGCAAGTGTTCCTACTACGTTCTCCTTTGCAATGAAGCCTGTGATAGCTGCTGCTGCAAGCTGCCATGCTGCAACTCCGCAAACAGGAACAAGCAGATATGCAAGAGGAGTTGCTATGCTAGCAAGGATTGATGTGTGCTCCATGCCCTCCTCGACAAGCTGGAAGTGCCAGTTGAATGACTGCATTACCTGTACGAGAGTGTTGCATACAAGGATTATTGTACCAGCCTTGACGATGTAGGCCTTACCACGCTCGAGCATCGAAAGTGTCGCGAATTTGAGACTTGGTACCTTATATTCAGGAAGCTCGATGATGAAGAAGGATTTTCTGTACTTCATTCCGGTGATTGCCTTAACGAGCAATGCACCAAGAAGGATAAGAAGGATTCCTACGAAATACATCAGAGGTCCTACCCATGATGATTCAGGGAAGAAGGCGCCTGCGAAAAGTGCAATTACAGGAAGCTTAGCTCCGCAAGGCATATAAGTCGCAAGCATCGCTGTTGTTCTTCTTTCTCTCTCATTTCTGATGGTTCTACATGCCATTATAGCAGGAATTCCGCAACCAGTTCCGATTATCATAGGAATTACTGACTTGCCCGAAAGTCCAACTCTCTTGAAGATAGGATCAAGAACGACTGTTGCTCTTGCCATGTATCCGCAATCCTCAAGAAGTGCAATAAGGAAGTACATAACCATTACCAGTGGAAGGAATCCAAGTACGGCACCTACACCACCGATGATACCATCTACAAGAACTGCATAAAGCAGTGGGTTTGCATTCTCAAGCATTCCGCCTACCCAGCCCTGGAAGCTTTCGATCCATCCTGTCAGGATTCCTTCGAGGAACTTACCAAGTCCGATTGGGCTCTCTGCCTGTGAAATATAGAATACTCCGAACATGACTACTGCGAAAATAATCAGTCCGAATACTGGATGTGTCAGGATATCGTCGATTTTATCATGTGAGGATTTGAGGTTGGCTTCTTTAGCAAGCTTCTCTACGTTGTCTACGATTTGGTTGACGAAGTCGAATCTCTTTCTGTCGGCTTCCTCAACGGCATCCTTATCTCTCAGATCATATTCTTCGTATGTATAAGGAGCTTTCTGGCCCTTGCCTGCTACGACAAGACACTCGTCTATAAGCTCTTTGAGGCCTAACTTAGATGTAGCAACTGTCTTTATTACAGGACAGCCGAGTTCCTGAGAAAGCTTCGACTCGTCGATTTTGTTACCCTTCTTATCGTTAGCATCGCTCTTGTTCAATGCAACGATTACAGGAATTCCAAGCTCGAGGAGCTGTGTTGTGAAGAACAAGCTACGGTTGAGATTGGTTGCATCTACGATGTTAATAATTACATCAGGATGTTCATCTCTAACATAGGAACTTGTGATGCTCTCCTCTGACGAGAAAGGTGACATTGAATAAGCTCCCGGAAGGTCGACCATTATGATTTCCTGCTTTTCATCAGGATTTGTAACCTGACTTGGATCATAATATGTCTTCTTAAGCTCGTTTTCCTTTCTGTCTACTGTAACACCGGCCCAGTTTCCTATCTTCTCATTTGCTCCTGTCAGAGCGTTGTACATAGTTGTCTTTCCGCTGTTAGGATTACCAGTTAACGCTACCCTCATATAATAATACCTCCTTCTTCTTGACAATCCAAATTTGATCGGGTAAATCAATTTAAATCAGAATTGCCGCTCCTAATTCTTTATCAATGTTGTATCTTGCACCTTTAATCGAAAGCAGAAGATTGTTCTTCTTCCTTGAAATTACAGAAACATCCTCTCCCGAATAACAACCGAGCGAGAAAAGGAATTTGACAAGTTCCTCGTCGTCGCTTTTGATTTCTTTAATAGAATATTTTTTCTCTAATTCAGCATCCAAAAGTGTCATAATGCTCCTCCTTTCAACCAAAGGGGTTATTAACGTTGTCTTTAATCAGTTAGTTATAACTTGGTGAAGTTCGCTAAATATGATTTTGGTAAGTTATTTCTAACTGCCTTTGTTATATTAGACTAACTTTTGTTCAATGTCAATAACTTTTGTCTTTTTTTTATAACTTTTTTGTGGTATACTCCTTCTTGAAATTGAAGAGAAAAAAAGCGAGAAAAGATTAGACGAGAATCTAGTCGAAAAAAGTCGAAAAGAATCGAAAAAAGTCGAAGAAAGTCGAAAATAGTCGGATTTGATCGAATCGAAATCGAATCGAAAAATAGATAAGGAGAGGTAAATGAGACCTTCATTAAATGAATCAGTTGAAGATTATCTGGAAACAATATTAGTTCTGAGCAAGAAGCTTCCTGTTGTTCGCGCAATAGATATAGCTAACGAGCTTGGCTACAGCAAGGCGAGCATCAGTGTCGCAATCAAGAACCTAAAAGAGAAAGAACTAATCGTTGTTCAAGAGCATGGATATATAAGTCTGACAGAAAGCGGATCAGCCTTAGCTACGAAGGTCTACGAAAGGCACCTTTGGTTCACAAATTGGCTTGTAAGCCTCGGCGTTGATGAGGAAATCGCAAGCGAGGATGCCTGCCGAATGGAGCACGCACTCAGTGAAGAGAGCTTCGAAGCAATTAAGAAAAGCATCAGCATTTAAACAGCGATATCGCAAATTTTGCCTGGCAGAGATTGCCGGCAACAGATTCCACGAAACAAATATTTAGACATGAAAAGAACACCTATGACAAATTCTGTCATAGGTGTTTTTGCTTAATCTTGATCTTGATCTTGATCTTGATTTTGATCTTAATCCTGATCTTGATGATTGAAAGTTATGCTATGCGGTCTTCTCGTCCTTGTAGAACTTGTCTGTTCTATGCAGTTTTCTCGGTCTTGTCTGACTTTTCGGACTTTTCCGTCTTGTCTGCAGTATCCGCATCATTGTCATCGGAATCGTCTTCCTCTCCCTCTATGAGAACGACTACCTTAAGGTCCGGATAAGCAGCCTCGAAGAACGACGCTACCTGTTCCTTTGCTTTTTCATTTGCCTTCTCGATGAGGCCCTCCTCCTCGAGAGACTCGTTCATCTTTTTCTTGAGAGACTTTCGGAAATCCTGGTTGTCCTCTGGAGTTACCGGATTGAATAAGCCGTTGTTTTTATCCAGAATCTGCCAGCTATCCTCGTCTATCTCGTGGCTTAGAACCTTCGATGAAGGAAGCACAACAGTAAGCTTGGAATTCTTAAGGCTGAGCTTGGCCTCTGACATATCAGGGCCGAGCTTAATTATTCCTTGATACTGAACCGTCATCGACTTGGAAGTGAACGGAATATCTTTTCCGAACGCCTGAAGAGCATCTCCTTCCAATACATCGGTATTTGTATATCTGTATTCAAGGCTTGCGAGCTCAGATATCTCGTTGATTTGCTCTTCCATCACTCCGACGCGATAGGTATTACTGCTCTTTGTGAACAGATTGATATCAACAAGTTGTCCCGCAACAAAGCCCACAACAAGAGCAATCACAATCGCAAAGAATACTTTAATTGCCTTCATTAAGTTACTCCTTTTTCTTAATTAGTATCTATGTGTTATAAAGTATGGTTGAAAAATTATATATATGCAAGCACTAAAAAAGAACAAAGGAATCCGAAGACGCCCGTGCTTAGCGATTGAACCACTTTTGTTACTGAGCGCGGCACGTGTTACTTGATGGATCTTTGGGGACGCCTGTGCTTAGCGATTGGCCGAGGGCTTGTCCCTCGGACAGAGCTTAGCATCAGCTGCGTCACCAACGAAGCGAGAGCGTGCCATCAATGTAACACTTACCGCGCTCCTGCATCAGCTACGTCGGCAACGAAGCGAGAGC
>CAVAIH010000096.1:0-4569 GCA_963588675.1 Sphaerochaetaceae bacterium
ACTTTTATACTTTACAAAGGACGACCATCACGGCCGACTTTTATACTTTACAAAGGACGACCATAACGGCCGTCCTTTTCGAATCTTTAATCAAAAAATATTTTTATTTATCAATATATGCCGGCTTCATGAGCTTAGGAACGCCGTCCTCATATTTGATGTCAGGCTCGCCCTGAATAAGTGGAAGCACGTATTTAAGGAATTCATCGGAAATATCGTTTCCGTTGATGATCCACTTCTTAGGGAAAAATTTCTCCTTGTTGCAGACTTTCTTAACAGGAACAAGCTCGTAGCTTATTGTATAAGGATCGTCGCTTCTCATGAATGCTACCATCTTGCCCGTAGCTTCCATTCCGTCGTTAAATGCAGAATTAAATGCTACTCTTCCGGCATTCTCGGCCTCGTCTGAATCCGTTGCAGAAATCAGCTCAGTTCCGGCTCTCTGTGTAAGGCTGAGCTCAATCGTTCTTGACTTGCAATCAATGCTCCTCTTGATATATCTTTCGAGGACTTTGCCACAGCCTGTGAGCATCTTGTGTCCGAATCTGTCTGTTTCGGCCTTCTCGCCGTATTCGCAGATGAGCTTGCCTGTACTATCGTGAATACCCTCGGAAACGCAGATGACAAGAGTACTGCTGATTGTGAGGGCATGCTTAACGTCCTTGATAAATTCCGTAATATCGAAGTTCTCCTCAGGAAGATAAATCAGCATAGGGTTTTTCTCGTAAGGAGTTCTTGCGAGCACGCTTGCGGCTGTTACCCAGCCTGCGTTTCTTCCCATGAGCTCTACGATTGTGACAACAGGTCTTGCATATACGCCTGAATCCCATACGATATTTCTTACTGTTGAAGCAATATATTTAGCTGTCGAGCCGTATCCAGGGCAGTGGTCGGTAACTACGAGGTCGTTATCGATGGTCTTTGGAACGCCCATGAAAATGATGTTCTTCTTGTGCTCTTTTGCATATCTTGAGAGCTTGTCTGCTGTGTCCATCGAGTCGTTTCCGCCGATATAGAAAAAAGCATCTATCTTGAGCTCTGCAAGCTTGTCAAAGATAATTCTGTATACCGAATCGTTCAAATCCTCAGGCAGTTTGTATCTACAGCTTCCGAGAAAAGATGCTGGTGTGGTCTTGAGCAGTGCGAACTCTTCCTCGTCCTTTTCGGCAAGCTCGGTAAGGTTGATGTAATTGTCCTCAAGGAAGCCCTCGATGCCGTGGAGCATTCCGTATACATTAACGCCCTTCTCCTTTGCCGCCATTGTGATACCGTAAAGTGATGAGTTGATAACTGCTGTTGGACCGCCTGACTGGCCGACTATAATATTGCGCATTTTCATTTCTCCCGCCTTCTTATTTTTTCTTCAAAGAAATATTTCTGTTCTCTGTAATTCTGCCGTTTCATGCAAAATTATTCTTCTCCGTGCTTCCGACATTTCTGAAGAATCAAGTTCTGCCGTCTCCGCACAGAATCACATATTGATTATACCAAAAAACACGCCAAAGGTATATACAAATGCTACGATTAGCATTCGTGTAGTTTAGTGTTATTTTTTAAATTTTTTTCGTGTATTTTTACACGAATTTTTGTTGATTTTTCGCACTATTCTACACGAATAAAAAAAGCAGAGGATTATCTATCCTCTGCTTTCCTTATTGGTCTTATGCCCTATCTCAGGCTGTGCTTAACTCTGTCGTTAACCTCTGCTCTCTTACCATTGTTGAATCTATCTAAAGTACCTACAAGATAGCCTGTGATTCTTCTGATTCTCTCGAAGCCTACACCTTCGCCAACCTTGCCGTCAATATTTTTTACAGCGTTACTGTTCATAACAATTCTCCTTTCTTGTCATTCTTATTTCTTAATTTCATTTTATTTCTTCATATTTATTATACGCGCTTTTTCGCGATAAATATGTCTGGTATATGTTATTTCATCAAATTCCACGGCGCGTGCGTCCTTCTGCTTTTCGGCCTTAACCGCGGACGATTGATATTATCTTGTGCAGTCACAAGGAACAGGTACGCTAGGATATTTCATACGAAGCTCGTTGAGCTTTTCGATCGTAACTGCCTCTCCCTCTCTTCTGCCACAGCGTGGACATACATCATCTATAACGCCTGTGTAACCGCAGACAGGATCTCTGTCTACTGGGTGATTTACAGAGCCGTAACCGATTCCGCATTCCTTCATGTGTCTGATTACCATCTCGAAAGCTTCAGGATTCTTGCTTGTATCTCCGTCGAGCTCTACATAGCTGATATGGCCGGCATTTGTGAGTGCATGATAAGGTGCCTCAATATCAAGCTTCTCGAATGCGCTGATTGGATAATATACAGGAACATGGAAAGAGTTCGTATAATAATCTCTGTCCGTTACGCCCGGAATCGTGCCGTATTTAGCTCTGTCGATCTTAACAAATCTTCCGCTAAGTCCTTCAGCAGGTGTAGCAAGGAAGGTAAAATTCAGTCCTGTCTCCTTGGACTTCTCGTCGCAGAAATCTCTCATATGCTGAGCAATCTTAAGTCCAAGCTCTCTTGACTCCTCGCTCTCGCCGTGGTGCTTGCCTGTAAGTGCAACCAGTGCCTCAGCAAGTCCGATGAATCCGATTGAAAGTGTTCCGTGCTTGAGAATCTCGGCTACGCTGTCATCAGGTCCGATTTTGTCTGAGTCGATCCAAATTCCCTGGCCCATAAGGAAAGGATAATTTCTGCCCTTCTTTGAGCACTGTATCTTGAAGCGGTGAAGTAACTGTCTTGCGACAAGCTCGAGTCTTTCGTCGAGTTTTTTGAAGAAAACATCCACGTCGTGGTTCGACTCAATCGCGATTCTTGGAATGTTGATCGATGTGAACGAGAGGTTGCCTCTTCCGCAAGTAACTGCCTTCGAAGGATCGTATACGTTCGCCATAACTCTTGTACGGCATCCCATGTATGCTACCTCTGAATTGTAATCGCCTTCCTTGTAGAAGCTCAGATTGAACGGAGCGTCGAGGAAGCTGAAGTTAGGGAAAAGTCTCTTTGCACTGCATCTTATTGCCAGCTTAAAGAGGTCGTAATTAGGCTCGCCTTCGTTGAAATTGATGCCGTCCTTAACCTTGAAAATCTGTACCGGGAAAATCGGTGTCTCGCCGTTGCCAAGTCCCGCTTCTGTAGCAAGGAGCAGGTTCTTGATGACCATTCTTCCCTCTGGGCTTGTATCTGTTCCGTAGTTAACCGAGCTGAAAGGTACCTGTGCGCCGGCTCTTGAATTCATCGTGTTCAGGTTATGGATAAGCGCCTCCATTGCCTGATATGTCAGCTTATCTGTATTTGCATATGCTGCCTCTGTAGCCTGCTTGTTGCTTGATACAAGCTGTTCTCTTGTGAGGCCAAAAGTCTCACTCGCATTGTCGTACCACTTGCCGAGCTCCTCTCCGTATGTGAGAGCGTTGCTGATTGTTGGCTTAGCGGTATTTTCTTTAATAATCTTTGCGATGGTCTGAGCCTGCTCGTAACTTGTGTCGAGCTTAACTGCGAGTATCTCCACAAGTGCCTGGAAATATTCTTTTACATATGTTCTGGCAACGCCAGGTGCCATTGAATAATCGAAATTAGGAACGGACTGACCGCCGTGCATCTCGTTCTGGTTAGCCTGAATAGCAATGCAAGCAAGAGAAGCGTAGCTCATGATTGACTGAGGCTCTCTGAGGTAGCCGTGTCCTGTGCAAAAGCCGTCCTTGAAGAGCTTGATCAAATCAATCTGACAGCATGTCTCAGTCAGCATGTAGAAATCCTTGTCGTGAATATGGATATCTCCGTTGATGTGTGCCTTGGCAATGTCCTTAGGGAGTACATAATTGTCGACGTAGTATTTCGCACCCTCGGAACCGTATTTGAGCATGGTACCCATGGATGTATCTCCGTCGATGTTCGCATTCTCTCTCTTGATGTCAGCATCCTTCGAATATGAATATGTAAGCTCATCATAAATATTCATGAGGTCGCTCTCAGCCTCTCTGATCTTCGCATGCTCTGCACGATAGAGAATGTATGCCTTTGCGGTCTTCTCATAGTCATATCTAATCAGCATTGCCTCAACAAGATCCTGCACCTGCTCAACCGTGCAAGTCTCTCCGCCAAGCTGTGATACTACCTTCTTTGTAAGATATTCGAAGTCGATGCTCTCCATATGCTCGCCATCCACAGCCTTGTTAGCCGCAAAAATCGCATTGTAGATCTTCGACTCGTCGAATTGTACTTCCTTTCCGTCTCTCTTGATAATTGTGTTCATTGCCATTCTTCCTTTTGTTTCCGATTAGTGTTTCCTGTTATATTCCTATATATTCCGATTTGCGCATTCCAGCGCATTCCAGCATATCCCAGCACATCCCTGGAATTTCCGCTATACCTCACTTTGCGCAAATCAGAATATTTGGTGTATATTGTGTTCGGAGTCTTGCTCCAACCACAATATATTGTATTCGAATCAAGCAAGTCCGTCAACAGCTAAATGCCCCTGCCCCGACCTTTTCCCCGCGATTACTCAAAAAAAAACAATTCGCCTGCTCGCAGGCAAATTGCGTTTGCC
>CAVAIH010000097.1:0-4512 GCA_963588675.1 Sphaerochaetaceae bacterium
GTGACAAGCCGGCGCAAGGCAGACGAGCTGATAGAAAAAGGGAAAGTCAAAGTTAACGGAAAGCTTTTGCAAGACCCAGGATATCAGGTGCAGGACGCAGACGTGGTCTCTGTTGACGGCAATATAATAAAGCCTGCCGACAGACTTGTATACTATCTTCTTAATAAGCCATGCGGATATGTGACATCGACGCATGATGAAGAGGGGCGCCCTTGCGTTACAGAGCTTGTTCCCGACGAAATCAGAGTATTCCCTGTGGGAAGACTCGATTTCAACACATCGGGCCTTCTCATTCTCACAAATGACGGCGAGCTTTCAAATAAGCTCATGCATCCGTCCAACGAATTCGACAAGACCTATGTTGCCCGCGTCAAAGGCATGGTCACAAGAGCAGAATGTGCAAGGCTTGCTAAAGGAATAGATATAGGAGGCTTTGTGACTTCTCCCGCAGAAGTTAAAGTCCTAAGACACGACAAGAATTCTTCTATAGTTGAGATAACAATCCACGAGGGCAAAAACCGCCAGGTTAGAAGAATGTTCAAAGCAATCGACCACCCGGTTGAGGAACTTGTAAGAACGAGGCTTGGCAATCTTCAAATAGGAAGACTCTCAATCGGACAGTTCCGCAAGCTCGGCCCATCCGAGATCGAATATCTCAAGACGCGGTAATTGGCGGAAAGCTTGATAAATAAGAAATTAAAGGAAAAGGTGTAACACCCGTATCGGGGTTACACCTTTATTTACATCTTAACGACTAAGCGAGAGCGTGCCACTATCTTGGTCGCTAACTTGGTCGGTGACTTGGTCGCTAACTTGGTCGGTGGACTCTATTTAGAAGTCCGACAGAATATCCTTGCCACGGCACTCCTTGATATATGTCTCGATAATCATAGCGGCGCCGTCAATGCCTGTGCGAGCCGTGTTGACAAGAAGGTCGTAAGAGCCGTGTGAGCCCCACTTATTATCTGTATAGAATTCATAATATCTCTTGCGCTGTTTGTCGATGGTTCTAATGCTTTTCTCGAGCGGAATGTCATCATCGCCATGAGTCCTATACAGTGATGGCCTTGCCTTGATTCTCTTTATTCTTGCCTCAAGAGGGGCATAGACGAAGATGCTCACATGAGGTAAATCCTTGAGAATATAGTCTGCGGCTCTTCCGATAATTACACAGCTACCTTGCTCGGCAATCTCCTTTATTATGCGGGCTTCCTCCATTTGAATCTGGTCAAAAGGCGATGTATTGAAGATGTCAATCCCGCCGAAATACGAGGCGATTGAAGTTGTAGGGATGTTTTCTTCGTTTCTTCTTACATATTCCTCGTCGAAGCCTGTCTTTGCGGCTGCCTTTGCGATGAATTCGTCGTCGTAGAAAGCGATGCCAAGCCTTTGCGCGAGATATTTGCCGACCTCGTGACCACCGCTTCCATATTCTCTGTCAATAGTTACTATTATCTTATCTTCCATTGCTATATATGCCTCCTTTACGTTTCCGCCTTATTTGCGACTTCTTCGTGTTTGCGTTTCTTCCTTAATTACACTTACTCCTTGCTTGCTTAGCCTTCGCATTCCTTCTTAAGAAAATCCACGAAATCCATCATGTCCTTGCTACTAGCGAAGCTTGCCCTTGCGTTGTCGGCTCTGCCACCACCTTTGCCGTTGTATGCCTTAACATTTCCGGATACCAGCTGTCCGCAGTTGTATGGGGCAGGGGTATTGCCTGAAGCCTTGCTCTCTGAAGCATTCGTATCTGGTGCTACTGCTTCTAGAACCTTCGTGTCTGATGCTTCCGTCTTCGTGCCTGTAAATAAAAGCAGGGTGCAAGTCGCGCTGTCGACAAGAAGCAGAAGCTGTGACGACAGGAGCTTATCTACTACATCAAAGCCTAACTTCAGAAGGTCGCCTGTTTCGAGCAATTTGTTTTCATAGACGAAAATTCTACTGCGGAGAGGGGCTTTTGAAAAGCCGTCGGAATTTCCGTTTGCGTTGCTCCCTGAACTATCTCCGCTGTCCCCGCCTGCAATCATCTCCGAAAGCACGGCCTTTTCTTTTTCCTTTATATATGCACTGCAGGATGCAAGCCTTGCGCGAAGCTCGGAATTTCGCTCGTCTTCTTTGGCAATTCTGTCCTCGAGATCCTGATTACTGCAAGACCTTGAGACAGCTATTCTGCTAAGGGCAGCTGAATCCTCTTCGAGCCTTCGAAGAGCCAATGCTCCGCAGTCGAAATAGATCCTTGTCATGCCCTTGTTTGCTTCGGTCTTGTAAATCGCAAGAAGTCCGACCTGGCCAGTTGTGGAAGGGTGAGTGCCACAGCAGGCGATGCAGTCAAAAGGATCGTCGAGGCTTCCAACCGTAACAACCGAAATTCTGCCTTCGTGCGGAACGAATTTGCGGAGTGGCATGCGGGATGCTTCCTCGTTGCTATCGAACCAAGTGGTGCTTACCGGAAGGTCCATCCAGATATTCCAATTTACAGTAGTCTCGGCAAGGTCGATTTCTTCTTGCGTCAGAAGCCTTGTGCCTTGGCCAGGCTCGTCGAGTTCAATGTCGATAGTGACATATTCATCTCCCATGTGGAAACCTCTGTTGATACCGCCGAAGAGCTTATAAATCGCACCCGACAGCATGTGCTCGCAAAGATGCCTTTGCATATTTACAAATCTTCTGGTCCAATCGATGGAGAGACAGACTTCATCGCCAACTGCAAAAGTCCCTGAAGGAGCATTTGTCACATGGTAGACCGGGCCCTCGAGGCTTTCATCATAGCAGGCTGTGACCGCATAGAAATCCTCTCCCATTTCGACGTATCCTGTGTCGCATGGCTGTCCGCCTCCCTCTGGGAAGAAGACCGATTGGTCAGTTACGATGACATCAAATCCGTCCTTTTCTTGAATTTCAAGCACTACAGCCTTGTTCGAGTCTTGGTATACATCTTCTCTATATAATCGCCTTGTTGTCATTTATTCACTCCTCCAAAAAAAAGAACAAAATACCCGTGGGAAACCCCTTCAAAAATATGTTGAAAAAAAGTCTTGACAAAATCAAAAACACGCTGAACGCTTGAAATTTCAACAAAGTGGTTCAAAAAGTTATTAACATACCCATGTTAATAAAATTGAATACAAAATTCAAAAAACAAGTGGATAAAACCTGCTTTCCCATTCTTTTCAAGCGTTGTTGAATGTTGATATTTTTCGATGAAAAAAAGAACAAAATGCGAATGAGATGGTTTTTTCTTGTCAAGTAGTTTCTAATTTAGTACAAGATTAATCTTCATCAGCGTGGTGTCAAATTCTCGGATTAGATCCAAGATCGAACCCTCGAACTTTATTTCAGAATCAGATCCTCGAAGTGTGCACCAAGCGTTGCGCACAGTGTGTGGAACATTTGATCCTTAATCTTGTATCTGCCCTTGAGCCTGATCTTGCCATCCGCTTCGTAGGGCTCAAGCGCCTGCTCGATTTTACTTATATCCGAAATGTAATAACTCATCACGACGAGCTCGCCAGCCATGCTGATCAAAGCCGAAGCAAATATATCTCCGCTGAGATAGAAAGAAAATCTATCCACATGCGAATTATCCTTATTATATAGTGTATACGAGAAGCCGTTGAGAACAGGCTTGGAAATTCCCATTTCAAAAGGTGACAGCTCTTTGATGTCCAAGCTCTCGAGTAGGTCGTCTCCAAGCTCATATACCGTGATATATTCAGGACGCCTGGTCTGAACAGCGGTCTCGTATGGTGACATCCTTCTGAAATATTTCAGCTCGAATTTTGTAATCTTGCCTTTCTCAAGTCTTTCGCTGTTCCTGCCGTTCTTGCTAGCTTTCTCTTCGCTTGTCTCTTCGCCTGATGCCTCGCCGACTGTGAAGCAGGCAAGCCCGTAATAATATTCAGCGCCGAGCGTGATGAAACGACATTCGTATTTGTCTTCTTCTCCAAAGATCGGCATTATGGTGTTCTTGATTACCGATTGAAGTCCGTACATACAAATCTTTGAATCGGCAAGTTCCTCCTCGCTGATATCCGTAAGAATCGGAAGAACAGAGAAATCAAGGTCTGTGAGTCTTATGAGAAAATAATGGATCGTCTCGCATACGGACAGGTCCTCTGGAATGACACTTAAGTAGGCATCTTGAACAGCCTCGCTTTTTTCTTCATCATCTAAAATTGAGCCAAAGCTCGAACGCGAACCCGAACCCGAGTCCGAACTTGAGCCTGAGCCAAAGCCCAGCGCCTCCTTCATCTTGGTAATTTCTCTAAGGGCGTCTTTCCTGAACTTATCGTGGTCGTCCTTTCCGCTATTGTAAAGCTCGCTTTTTCTGTATATCGAAACAGCCGTGTCGATGAGGATGAAAGCGTGCTCCGCTGAGATCTCTACTAATTTGCCACCCATGGCGCCGGTCATCTTCTTCCATGCTTTCTCCATATCGCCGAATGGGTCTTTGGATTTCTTGCGGGGCAGGTCTCTGAATGTTATGCCAGACACTTCGCTGAATATCTCGTT
>CAVAIH010000098.1:0-4370 GCA_963588675.1 Sphaerochaetaceae bacterium
GGGCAAAAATGTCAAAAACGAACGGAATCCCAAATGTGAAGATTGAGAAAATCGCCGACAGAGCGCTAAAATCACAAAAACGAACGGAAGCGAGCCGATACAACGGCTCACTTCCGAACCAATGCCCACGCCTAATAGCCATATCCTCTAACGAGGCTCGCCCGCGAGCGATTTTCTATTCAAGTGGCATGTCCTCGAGGGCTTTCCTCTTGAGGAGCTTCCATGCATTTACGTAGAGCACCAGCACGAAAATTAGAAATACAATAAATGCTGATGTTGTGCCTTCGGACAGGCAGAAATCATATATTCCGTGCAGAATGGTTGGATTCAGAATCGCAAAGAACAGATTTCTCCTCTTTCCTTTCTTGTCTCCCCTGAGCTCACAGCGCTTGGCAACACCATATGATACGCCCATGAAAAGTCCGAAGATCGCATGGCCAGGTACTGACAGTACGCTTCTCAGAAGAGCAGTCTGAAGTCCGCCCTGCGATACATAGAAAATATTCTCGAGAATCGCAAAGCCAAGAGCGGATGTGACAGTATATACGATTGCATCGAACTGGTAGTTGAAATTCTTGTTTTTCCAGGTGCAAATCTTGGTTACAAGGAATTTGCCGAGCTCCTCGATGAGCGCAACTCCTACGAAGTAGTCCACAATGCGCAGAAGTCTGCCAGCTGGAATCAGACTCGTGAAGACATTGCTGAGCACGACTTCGATGATTGAAACAGGTAGGCATACAACCGCCCCAAGAAGAAGCAGTAGAATGAGTAAGCCGAGAGGCTCCTTTTCGATTCGGTCGGCTCTATATACCTTGACCATCAGCAGGATGCCAGGCAATACAGCTAGTATTAGTAGTAAATTTGACATTTCGTTTCCCCTTTATTTTTTTGTTTCGATAAAATTCGATAAAATTCGACATTATTCGATACGTTTCGACATTTCTCGACGTTTCTCGAAGTTTCTCGACAAAGTTCGACACTTCTCGATGTTTTTCGACACTTCTCGATAATTCTCGAAACTTCTCGATGTTTTTCGACACTTCTCGATACTTCTCGATAATTCTCGAAACTTCTCGATGTTTTTCGACAATTTTCGCTACTTGTCGTTGCCACCCTTGAGCGCAGGCACGATGATGAACGCCAGCGAGCTAACAAGCAGTAGCATTGGATAATACAGATGTGGCAGAATCTCGAAAGCCGAAACATTCACGCCGAGGGCACTTGCCGCAGAGATTGCAAGCAGAATCTGTGCGCCGTAAGGAATTACGCCCTGGAAAATACACGAGAATGTGTCGAGCAGAGATGCCGTCTCTTTAGGCGAGATGCCATACTCTTCGCTTATTTCTTTTGCGATAGGAGCTGCCATAACGATAGCGACCGTGTTGTTGGCTGTCGAAATATCCATTGCGCCTACGAGAAGTCCAACGCCGAGCCTTCCTCCGATACGGCCCTTGAAATTACGGCGAATGAACGCAAGTATGGATTCGAAACCGCCGTATTCACGAACAAGCGCGCACATTGCGGCAACAAGAATTGTAACCATTACAGTCTCGAACATGCCAGAAGCTCCGCTTCCCATATTTACGAGAAGGTCGTAAGCTTTTGTCGTGCCAGTCAGAAGTGTGATTGCAGAGCCGGACACGATACCCACAAGGAGTACCACGAAAACATTCCATCCGATGAGTCCGCCCACGAGCACGAGCACGTAAGGGATGAGAAGAAGCATGTTGTATTCAGGGATTTCTATGTGTGAATTTCCTGCGCCCATTGATGTTACGACGATGAGGATGATTGCAGCAATAGCAGCAGGAAGCGCGATTTTGAAGTTCGCTCTGAATTTGTCCTTCATTTCACAGCCCTGGGTACTGCAGGCAGCGATTGTCGTATCAGAGATAAAAGACAGGTTGTCTCCGAACATCGCACCGCCGACAACGCAGGCGATTACATAAGCAGGGTTGATTCCCGATACCTCAGATACCGCAACTGCAATAGGTGCAAGCAGTGAAATCGTTCCGCATGATGTTCCCATCGAGAGCGATACGAAGCACGCAGCCACGAACATGACAGCGGATGCCGCCCATGCAGGTGTGACAGAGAGCATGCAGTAAGCAACAGCCTCGGCACTTGAACGGCCCGTTACTCCTACGAAAATTCCAGCGACTATGAAAATCAGAATCATTATCATGATGTTGCTGTCGCCAACGCCCTCAGCCATGACCTTGAGCTTGTCGGTGAAGTTAAGCGCCCTATTCTGGAAGCACGCGATCATAACGCCCACCATGAAGATTACTACGATAGGAATTGAATAGAATCCCATTGGGATCTTAAGTACGTATTCAAACAAAATTCCAAGCCCCAGATAAAGGACCAGGAAAACTAGAATTGGCAGTAACGCCTTTGCATTTGGTTCTTTCTTCATCTTTCTTTCGTTAAATCCTTTCGCTTAATATCCGCGCTGTGGTCTGGCGGTTCTCCGTCCACCCGTCTACGCCGATATATCAAATTTGGTCAAATCTGACCCCGTCTGAAATCAGACCAAAATATTATAGCACAAAAAATCCTTGAAGGCATTAGCTTTCAAGGATTGTGGTGAAGTCATGCTTTGTATGATCCTGATAAAGGATATCCGCGCAAAAGCTTATCTGTCGAATTTTTTCTTCTCGACTGTCACGGTGGTAACTGCTACACCGCTCATGAGGAGGAGACCCACCCAAAGGAGAAGTGCGGAGTCATCGCCCGTCTTTGGGGAAATCGACTTACTATCGTCCTCAAGAGACGCGGAAATTTCGGTGTCCTCAAGAGGCTCGGCAGGGCTGATATAAGCTAAGATTACGAGATAGGGGATTCCTTTATCCTTAAGAACCTTAGAGTAAGATTTCATATCGCTTAAAATCGAGCCTGTCGCTTCGGTGTCAAAGCGCCATAAGTTCGATGTTACAAGTTTAATATCAGCGATATAATAATAATCATTGCTGAATGCCTCGCCGTCGCTTACAGCTTTCACAAAGTCGGCATCGTGCTCGATATTTCCTGTGTAGTCATTCTTACTTAGTTTATAAAATTCAGCTTTGCTTATGCTCACCTCGGGAGTTCCTTCAGCCTCAGTGGCAATGCTTTTAATTTCGACATAATCATCCGGTTCGGCGTTAACCGTATCACCGACCTTAGGAGTAACAGCGATAGTGACTGAGCTTATGGTTTTCTGCTTCAAGACCTCATAGAGCACATATGAGCCCGAGGTAATCTCCTGTACCGCATATCCGCCATCAGCCAGCTCAGTTCTGGAGAGGGGATTTATCGAATATCTACCGCTGGATATCTCAAGAAATCCACTCTTGAGGAAGGCGGATTCAAAAACAGTTTCATCTGAGATAAAGGTACCCCCGTCATTAACCCTGATAGGTGCATTAGAAGTGCTGTTGTCAAGATTTATACTGCCGTTCTCGCCGAATTCAAGCCATCCGCCGTTCTCTACAACGACCTGACCGCTTCCTTTAAGTATAAGCGTGCCGTTGACGGTTAATTTGCCCGTTTCTTTGATATAAAGGATAACGCCATCTGACACTTCCAAACTATCAGACGCGTTGATTACGGATTCGGCATTTACCTCCGTGTTTTGCGCCATCACCGCATCTCCCGCCAGGGCAGTAACGGGCGCAAGGCAGAGCAGGAGAGCAAGCGTCAATACGATGCAGAAAATACGCTTTTTCATATGTTTTCCTCCTATTGATTTTATGTTTCCTGTAATCCTTTTAAATAATTGTATGCTACCCCTCCCGGAAAAATCAACAATTATCCCACATGTATTACTAAATATTTATTTTTTCATTTGTGTGCCCTTTGTCACAAGAAAAGAGACTGAGTGCTACGACTTATGCTTTTCCTGGCTTATTCTTCTTCTTTGCTAGCGGTTTAAGCTTTTTCCAAATTGAGCTGGCTTTCTTATGATGCTTAGAATCGGGAAATTTCTTATCAAGTTCCTTATATATATCGTTCTTGGAAGGGTTCTCATTGAATATATAAAGAATCTCTTCAAACTTGTCGTCGTCACCAGAAAGTACTTTTTTAGGTAAATCTTTAAGTGCTTCCTTAATTTCCTCTAGTGTCGCCTTATCCGAAGCTTTTGCCTTGCTGGCCTTCTTTTTCGGCTTGGAAGCCAGCTTCTTGCTTGTCTTCTTTTTAGTTGCGGTTGCCGGTGCCTCTTCCGGTGTAGAAATTCTGCTAACATTTACTGAAAAATTTTTCTGCCAGTAATCGCACAGGCGGTCGTAACCTTGATCGTTGGAAACGATGTAGTAATTCGCGTCCGATTTCGTGTCTTGCAGGGAATTCTTGCCGATAAGATATCCCAGATATGATGACAGCTGAAA
>CAVAIH010000099.1:0-4311 GCA_963588675.1 Sphaerochaetaceae bacterium
GAGTATATGTGAAGCTGGGCGACTTCTCCGCGAAGAGCTTCGAAGAGCTTTTTCAGCAGACCAAAGCAATCGCGTGGGAGGAAATCATTCCAAGCGACGGGAGTTTTCCAGTTGTCGGAACAAGCGTCAAATCGACACTTCACAGCGTGCCCGCCTGCCAGAGCATAATCAAGAAAGCTGTTGTCGACAGACTGCAATTCTTCTATCAGACCAAGGAACTTCCTGAGACAGGAGCAGAATACAGGATAAGGTTCGCCGTGCTTAAGGACAGATTCATCATGATGATGGATACAAGCGGAGATGGCCTTCACAAAAGGGGCTACCGAGTCAAGGACGTTCCGGCACCTATCAAGGAGACGCTCGCGTCTGCCCTCGTGCAGTTGAGCTTTTATAGAGCGGACAAACAGCTTGTGGACACCTGCTGTGGCTCTGGGACGATACCTATCGAGGCTGTGATGATTGAGCGAAACATCGCACCCGGACTTGGACGGGCTTTTGCATCTGAGAAATGGGATGTGATACCGAGCGAAATATGGACCGAAGAGAGGAAGTCGGCCTATTCGGCGGTGGACTACGATAAGGAGCTTCGAATCAAGGGCTTTGATATCGATAGAAAAGCAATTGAGGCCGCAAAGGCAAACGCTGATGAGATGGGGCTTCTCGAGGATATTGAATTCCTTCGGATGAATATGTGCAAATTCGAGCCAGAGGGCGAATACGGAGTTGTCATATCCAATCTCCCTTATGCGAAGAGAGTCGGGAGCGTAGAGGGAAATGCAGAGATATATGAGCATTTCAGCAAATTGATGAAGGAGCATCCGACTTGGTCTTTCTTCCTGATAACAGCGGACAAGGAACTCGAGAAAAGAATCGGGCGAAAGGCCGACAGGAGAAGGAAACTGTACAACGGAAATATCGAAACTCAATTCTACCAATTCTATGGCATTAAGCCACCGAAAAAAGTATAATTATGTGTTAATATAGCGATAAATAAGCAGATTGAATATGCTGAATAAAAAGGCAGAATAAACAAGTAAATATATTGCGAGAAAAAAAGCGAGAAATAAGGCAGTAAATAAGGAGAACAAATTATGATTAAGGAGAACCATTATTACGATTCAGCGGACGGCTCAACTAAGATCCACAGCATTATCTGGAAGCCTGATGGAGAGGTCAAGGCTGTTCTGCAGATTGTTCACGGAATGATTGAATACATCGACAGATACGATGATTTCGCAAGCTTCCTTACAGAGCATGGCTATCTTGTCGCAGGCGAGGATCACCTCGGACACGGCGAGTCGGTGCAGGACGATTCATATCACGGATATTTTGGAGAGAATGGAAACGAATATGTAATCTCGGATATTCACAGCCTGAGACTGAAGCTCAATGCCGATTATCCAAATGTTCCTTATTTCATTCTCGGACACAGCATGGGATCCTTCCTTGTTCGTCAATATTTAACAGAGGATGAGGGCGGATACTCTAACGGAGTTGCTGGCGCAATTATCATGGGAACAGGCTGGCAACCAGCCATCGCTCTTACGGCAGGAAAAGCCCTCGCTTCAATAAGCGGTGCGCTTCGCGGTAAGAGAAAGCCTACTAAGCTTGTAGAGGCTATTGCTTTTGGCTCATACCTCAAGAAAATCGAGAACCCAAGGACGATAAGCGACTGGATTTCAAGAGACGAGGAAATCGTCGACAAATACGTCAAGGACCCATGGTGCACGTTCAAATTCTCAACTAACGGATATGTTACGATGTTTTCTGCAATACAGAAATCTCAGGATACAGACAGAATGAGCAAGCTCAACCCTGAGATGCCTATTCTCTTCTGCTCAGGTGCTGAGGACCCTGTCGGCAATTACGGCGAGGCAGTTCGCAAGGCCTTTACGGTATATTCGGAGAACACCAAGTGCCAGATTGACATCAAGCTGTATGAAGATGACAGACACGAAATCTTGAACGAGCTCGACAGAGACGTTGTATATGATGATCTTCTGACATGGATGGAAGAGACACAGAATTAAGGACAATCAGAAAATCAGAAAATCAGAAAATCAGAAAGAAGATAAAAGCAAGAATTTTAAGGAGAGATAGATGGACTACAAGGCTGAATATAAGGCGAAATTAACCACTGCGGAGGAGGCTGTCAAGCTTGTAAAAAGCGGAGATTGGGTTGACTATTCCACAAATATGGGCTTCCCTGTACTGCTTGACAAGGCTCTTGCGGAGAGAAAGGACGAGCTCTACGACGTAAAGGTAAGAGGCCTTATTTTCCTTGAGAGAATGGAGATACTTGAATGCGACCCAACAGGCGAGCACTTCATTTACAATTCATTCCACATGAATTCGGCCGAGAGAAAATACTGCGACAGAGGCCTTTGCTATTTCATTCCTATGCTTTACAGGAATTTGCCTTCTATATACAGAAATTACTGCGAGGTAAATGTTGCATTCATGGCTGTTCCTCCAATGGATGAGGACGGATATTTCAATTTCTCGATCAACGGCGCGAATGCAAGAGCGGTATTTGATGTTGCAGACAAGATAGTCCTCGAGATAAATGAGAATCTGCCAAAAGTCTACGGAACGAAGAGTCAGCGCGTGCATATCAGCGAGGTTAGCGCAATCGTTGAAGGAGAGCATGGTCCTCTTCATGACATTCCTTCTCTTGAACCAACAGAGGTCGATTATAAAATCGCAGATTATATAGTATCGAGGATAAGCGACGGTGCTTGCATTCAGCTTGGTGTCGGCGGAATGCCTGAGGTAATAGGAAAGCAGATTGCTCTGTCGGATCTCAAGAACCTTGGCTGTCATTCGGAGCTTGTCGTTACGGCTCACTACGATATGTATAAGGCAGGCAAGCTTACCAATCAGAATAAGAGCGGAGAATTCAAGGGCAAATCAGTCTACGGTCTCGCGTATGGAAGCAGTGAAATGTATGAGTGGCTGAGAGAGAATCCAGACTGCGTCTCAGCTCCGATTGATTATGTAAATAATCCGAGAGTCATTTCGGAAATAGACAATTTCGTTTCAATCAATAATTGCATCGGAATTGACCTCTATGGACAGGTAAGCTCAGAGTCGGCAGGCCATAGGCATATAAGCGGTACAGGCGGTCAGCTCGACTTCCTTGATGGCGCTTATTCTTGCCCTAACGGACAGAGCTTCATATGCTTCAGCTCGACATTTACAGACAAGAAGGGCGTGATGCACTCGAGAATCAATCCTGAATTCAAGGGAGATATTATTACAGATCCGAGATCACAGGCTCAGTATTTCGTAACAGAATACGGAATTGAGAATATGGCAGGTTGTGCGACATGGCAGAGAGCCGAGAAAATCATAGGGCTTGCACATCCGGATTTCCGAGAGGAGCTTATTAAGAGCGCCGAGGAATACGGAATCTGGAGACGCTCAAATAAGAGGTAGTGAATTCAGAATTCAGAGGCGCTCAAATTAGAGAAAAAGAATCCGGAATTCAAAGACCCAGACAGGAAAAAAAGAATCCGGAATCTGAAGATGCTCAAATAAGAGATAATGAATTCCGAATTCGGAGACCCGCAAACAAGAAATAATGACATATACACTTAGCTTAATCATTAAAATAGGGATCGCAATCGCACTGGCTGTAGTGCTCGGCAACGGCAACGTAGTTGCCTTCAATCATCTTCCTGCAAGATGGTTCGAAGATGATGGAGCGCTGCCGGACCGCCTGCTACAGCAGATCGAGAGCGGTAGGCAGCGCTTGCCGAGCACCCCGTGGAAAGCGTGTTTCGTGGCGCTGTTTCTGGCCTCGGGACTTTTTCTCGCGTCTCGTGAGAGCGTACAGTTTGAGGTTGCCGCAATGCTTGTTTTGGCGATAGTCCTCGAAATGGCGATTTGCGACCAGGAATATATGATAATTCCAGATCAGCTGAGTATACTGCTTATGGTATCTGCCATAGGTTTTCTAGGCTTCCATGAGGAATGGTGGGAACCACTTGCGGGCGCAGGCATCGGCCTACTGCTGTCGCTTGCTATGTGGGGACTTGGCAGACTCATTTATAAGAAGGATGGAATAGGCGGAGCCGATCTCAAATTCTACACTTGCATGGGGCTTGTTGTAGGAAGAGAGGGCATACTTATAATTTTTATTCTGACAACGCTGATTCAGGTATTGCAGATTATCGTGCTTGCTCTTGCGCACAAGATCGAGATCAAAGAGGCGAAGCCTCTTTTGCCTTGTGCCTTCGCGGGAAGCCTGATATATTTTCTGTTCCTCTGGAACAGCTTCGACATCTTGGACTTGTAGCCGCGGCTATG
>CAVAIH010000100.1:0-4292 GCA_963588675.1 Sphaerochaetaceae bacterium
AAAGTATCGCAAAATAAATCAGCTACCCTGCAAAACACTGCAAGGTAGCTGTTTTTTTATGATTTGCCAACCCTATCGTAGCAAAAACGGCGTCAGATAGAGGGGCTTCATGTCAAGATTGCCTTCTCTTCCGACATCCTTCTGTGAAAGCAGATAGAGATGGTCCACTTCCCTGGAGAACTTGTGATAGAACTCATTAATTGATTCATGTTTTCCCTTTCCAGAGGACTTTACCTCGAAGACATTGAGCTTGCTTCCGCCGGCTACCAAGAAATCGACTTCATAATAATGCGAACTTCCAGTTTTCTCCCATGTATGATAATAAAGTTCACGTCCAGTTGAAGCAATCATCTGAGCCACTAGATTCTCATAGAGATACCCCAGATTGGCAGGGAGCTTGTCCGATAAGAGCTTGGCATAGATGGTATTCTCCGTGGCTGGTCGATCCATGAACATTAGCGTCACAAAGAGGCCTGTATCTGAAAGATATAATTTGTAGCTGTCGAAATCTTTGGTGCTCGCCAGGCTAACCCTTGGGTTCGTGGAATTGTAGCACGGAAGAACGGTGCGAGAATCGATTAAATCATACAGCAATGTTTCCATCTTGTTGCTGTTCCTCTGCCCCGTCGCCGTCGTAATTCGATATTTGCGGACATCCTTCGCCAATTGAGCGGGAATGGAATGATACAGTGCCGAGATTCGGCCAGATGGGTCAATTTTCTTGAAGTCATCTTCGTAGAGCGAAATAATCTGCCTCTTGACCATATCAATCTGTGAGAAATTCTTCCCATTCACATATGCTTCTACTGCCTGCGGCATACCGCCCACCGCCATATACATTCGAAGCTCTCGCATTAGCTTGCGGTTCACCGACTGCCCCATCGAAGCTCCGGCGTCATAGACCTGCCTCAGAATCGAGAAATCCATTCCTGTAGCGTCACAGAATTCCTCATAATCCATCGGATAGACTGGGATTTTCATTTCCTCCGAAGGAATCAGGATATCCTGCACATTCCTCCGAATAGAAATTAGCGATCCTGTCTCCAGATAGCTGTATCGCCCATCCTTCACCAGATGCTTGATAGCCTGTCTTGCCTTCGGATATAGCTGAACCTCATCGAAAACAATCAGCGACTCGTGTTTATACAGAATCGTTCCTGTCTCCGCTTGCAACCGCAGGAAGAACATATCCAGGTTTCCGATGTCATCGAAACACTCCTTGATGTTGTTCTCTGCCTTGGAGAAATCAATCATAATATAGGACCGGTATTCATTCTGCGCGAAATTCTCCGCGATCGTGGATTTTCCCACTCGGCGCGCGCCTTCCAGCAGAACTGCATATTGATGCGAATATTGCTCTTTCCACTCGAGTAATTTGTCGTATGCTTTCCTCTTGAAATACATCGTCGTCTCCTCCTTGATATACTTGAGTTATAGCACAGAATCGACATTTCTTCAAGATTCAAAATGCCAAAAAACGACATTTCTTCAAGATTGTTTTTGCCCGAAATCGACATTTCTTCAAGATTCGAAATGCCGAAAAACGACATTTCTTCAATGTTTCTGCATTCATCATTCCTCTTTGGCGGTGCGCGGGAATTAGGCTTCGCATATCGTCCAGATTACCGCGAAGCATCGCAGATTACTGCGAAGCGCCACAGATTATCGCTAAATTTCGTAAAAATAATCAGCTACCCTGCAAAGCACTGCAAGGTAGCTGTTTTTTGTGGCTCTATAACTTTTCTTGGGGTCTTTATCCAAGGTATTTCTCAAGGCACACCAATTTTACATTGGGAATGCCGTTAAAGATACTAGACACGATCCCGATTTCCTCGTAGCCGAGCGACTGGTACAACTTTCTGGCTCTGGCATTTGTTACGTTTGTGTCCATACGCAATGCCGGGCAACCGTGCTGTTTGGCGTAGTTCTCATAGAACGCAACGAAAGCTCGTCCAAGTCCTTTGCCCTTTTCCAGCGGATCAACAGCAAGCCCATGCAGCACCATGACTTCCTCGTTCGATGCATCATGCTTCCACGCAGCATCTTTGTATTCAGGAACCTGAATCTGGTTGATGACTGCTACGGCTACGATTTTATCACCATCAGTCATGACAAACAGATCACCGCGGTTCAAGGCATCTTCTGCTGTTCTTCTGGTAGGATACACATTGCGAATCCAGCCGACTGTTGACAACCCTTTTTCTTCAGCATCATGAACGTGGTTGTAAATTTTTTCGATACTGTCAATATCAGATTTCTGTGCTTTTCGGACTTCCATTCTAAACGGCCTCCTTCTGAACTTGAAAAATTCAAATTGATTTTTCATTGGATTTTTATAATTATACCATGTTATCCCATTATCTCATACTGCACTTTCTTCTGCGGGAAAGGCCAGCGCCTGTTACAGCACCGCATGCAAGGAGCATTGCGAGCCAGAAAATCAGGTTGTTGTCATTATCTCCTGTCTTTGGGGCATCGCTCTTTGTAGTATGAGTTACAAGGAGAGTGAACTCAGCGCTTGCGCCATTTCCGCAATCGTAGGTATAAGTAACCTTGTCCACATTGCTGGCGATTATCAGCTTGCCGTCCTTGACAACTGCGCCATTCCAATTTGATGCTTTACTTACATCGAAGTTGCCTGGCAGATTCTTAAGATCGAATTTGCCATTTACAGCGGTAATCTTGTAGACGTTATCCTTGCAGAAGAAATATTTGCTCTCAAGTCCCTTGTTGCTACTGATATCAATCGATGTGAGAGCGTTGGCCGAGCAAGACAAGCCTGCAAGAGCCTTGTTGTTGCTGACATCAAGTACTTCGAGCTTGTTGCTATCGCATACCAGTATTTCAAGATCCGCATTACCGCTTACATCAAGCTTTGTCAGAGCATTGTTTGAACATACTAAATATTCAAGCTTTTTATTACTGCTGACATCAAGCGAAGTCAGGGCATTGTTCTGGCAGTCCAAATAGCTAAGCTTAGGGTTCTTGCTGATATCAAGAGTTTCAAGCTTGTTGTCTTCGCAGTTCAAAAGTTCAAGCTTGTCGTTCTTGCTTAGATTAAGTGATGCAAGCTCATTCTTCTCACAATACAATCCTATAAGCTTAGTATTCTTGCTGAGGTCAAGCTTTGTCAGATTGTTTCTCTCACATTCCAGATATGCAAGTTCTGTATTCTTGCTGAGGTCAAGGTTTGTCAGATTGTTTCTCTTACATTCCAGATATGTAAGCTCTGTATTCTTGCTGAGGTCTAGCTTTGATAGGTCATTGTTATTGCAATACAGAGAAACAAGTGATGTAAAATATCCAATTCCCGTCAAATCCTCAATGCCTTTGTTACTGCAGTTCATAGTCGTTACTGCTTCTAACTCAGCAGAGGACAGCTTGCCGTCCTTGTCTGTATCATAATTATCTGATACAAATTTGCGGAAATTATCATCTGGGAAATTAGCTTCATTGATATCTACAAGCAAAGCAAGCGTAAATACGGCGGTCTTATTCTGTCCGCAATTATATGTATATGTGACCTTCAATGCGTCGCCGTCAAGTGTCAGTACGCCGTTCTCTACTGTTCCGCCGTTCCAGGAATCTGAAACCACCTTGCTTACTTCAAAGCCTGCTGGCAGTTTGCTGAGATCATATTTCCAATCCACTATGGAAATATTGTAGACGTTGTCCTCGCATTGCAAGTTTCTAAGATCTGTATTATTGCTGAGATCAAGCGATGTAAGAGCGTTGTTCGAGCAGTTTAATTTTGTAAGCGCTGTATTCTGGCTGACATCAAGTGTTTCGAGCTTGTTGTTCTGGCAGTGCAAATGAGTAAGCACTTTATTGTTGCGGACATCAAGCGATGTTAATGCGTTATTATCGCAATACAAACCTGAAAGTTTTTTCTTTTCGCTGACGTCAAGCGATGACAGTGCGTTGTTACTGCATTTCAGCAGTTCGAGATTCTTAAGACCGTTGATGTTAAGCGATGTAAGCTTATTACTGCCACAATACAATTCCACAAGTTCTGCATTCTTGCTGACATCAAGCGTCGTCAGTTCATTGCCGTTACAATACAAAGTCTTGAGCGAACTGAAATATTCGATTCCCGACAAATCCTTGATGCCTTTGTTCCGGCAGTCCATCGTTGTTACTTCCGCTAATTCATTTGCGTTTAGCTTGTTATCGTGGTCCGTATTATAATTAGTATCCACAAAATCACGGAAGTTCGCGTCAGGGAAATTATCTTCATTTATTTCCACATATGGCAGAAGCGTAAATGTGGCTGTAAAGCCATTTCCGCAATT
>CAVAIH010000101.1:0-3987 GCA_963588675.1 Sphaerochaetaceae bacterium
AAACGAACGGAACCTCAAATGTGAAGATTGAAAAAATCTCCGACAGCAAGCAAAAAAGTCAAAAACGAACGGAAGTGAGCCTGGCTCGGCTCACTTCCGCTACTGATTCAAGAATATGTAGCTCATCACCGCGTGGCTCGCGGTGGCTCGCGGTGGTTCGCGGTGATGAGCCGATTAAAAAACGGGCCTCGTGATATGTGTCCAAAATATTGGGTGCATATCACGAGGGCTCCGCTTCCTGAATTTCGTCGCTGAGTTTCGTTTCTGAGTTTCGTCGCTGAATTTCGTCGCTGAATTTCGCCACTGAATTTCTTCTCTGAATTTCGCCGCTGAATTTCGCCACTAAATATTCGCGAGCATCTTCTCGAGGTGGGCGCGGTAGGCGTCGACTACATTCTGAGGGCCCCTGATTCTGATGCCCTCGCCGAGCGACACAAGCCAGCCGAAAAAATGCCTACTGACGCAGATTTCCACAGTTACGCGGAATTTGTCGCTCCCCTCGGGCACGATAATCACGTCCGTTCCGAAGCGGTCGAGTATCGGGCCGATAAGCAAATTTTCGCATTCGAGCTCTACCTTGCAAGGATCCTCTCCCCACATATTAAAGGTTCTCGTCGCAAAATTCGGTGCGTCGAATTTTACCCACTCGTCCTGGCCCTGACGCGGTTCGTCGAGAATGTCTATATATTTCATTTTGTCGACTCTATAGAATTTGATGCACGACTCCGCCTCATCAAAGGCGATCATGTAATAATTTTCGTCGTCCCAAGTCATCGCCCAAGGGCTTACCGCAACCTTCCTACCGCCGTTTCGCGCCTCGAGCTTTTTGTCCGTGTTCCAGCGGTAATATTTGAAGGAAATCCGCCTGTCCTGGGACATCGCGCTGTGAACCCTGTCGACATTATAGAAAATGTCTTCGTTAGGTGTTTTTGCACGGTTAAAAACATACGCCTTGTTCTTGAGTTGCTTGCTCTGTGGCTCGCTCGCCTGCGCGCTCAGCTTGTCAATTAGCTGTTTTGTTTTCTTGTCGGTGATCAGCTTCGCCGATTGAACGACGTCCACGAGAAGCTTGAGCTCCGCAAGGTCGAAATTCCTCTCCGCCAAATAATAGCCAGCCGGTTTCTCCTTGCTGTATTCGATGTCAATGCCTGCCTCGCGAAGGGTCTCGATGTCGTCGTAGATTGTTTTGCGGTCCACAGTAAGGCCGTGTGCCTCAATTTCCGCGCTAAGCTCTGGCGCGCCGAGCCTGTGGTCCTCGTCGGAGCGCTCCTTCAAAGCCTGCAGAATGTAGAGCATTTTTAATTTGTTCTCGCTGATTTTTCCCATGGTTCTTGGTTCCTAGTTCGTGGTTCGGGTTTTCCGATTCTCGGTTTCGGTTCGAGGTCTCGGTTCTCGGTTCGAGGTCTCGACTCTCCGTTCTCCGTTAGTTAAAAAAAGGCTCGCCGAAACGACGAGCCACCTTTCGATTTGTGAAGCAATTATGCGATTGTGCCGTCCGCGTTGAACAGAGGCAGATACTCGAGGAAAATAATGTCCTCTCTGTCTGCCGCCTCACCCTCGGCAAGAACAGCCATTTTTGCAACGATATTTCCGTGAACTGCGTTAACGAGCTTCTCGATAGCTGCGAGCGACTCACCTGTTGAAATAACATCGTCAACGATGAGAACGCGCTTGCCCTCAAGCTGTTCCTGCTCGTCTTTACCGATGCAAAGAGTCTGGATGTGGTCAGTTGTAATGGAATTAACCTGAACCTTTACGATGTCCTGCATGTAGAGCTTCTCGCCCTTGCGCGCTACGATGTAAGGCTTGCCCGACTGACGAGCCATTTCGTATGCCAGAGGAATGCCCTTGCTCTCTGCGGTGATGAGTACGTCAAAATCTGGTGCCTCCTTCAACAGAGCCTCTGCGCAGGCAACTGTAATCTCAACATCGTTGAACATGATAAAACCCGCGATATACAGATCCTCGGAGACTGAGCAAAGTGGCAAATGCCTTTCCAGTCCTGCAATAGTCATCTTGTAATCCATAACTAACCTCCTGTTTGCCTTTAGTTGTTTAATTATTATTCTGATTGTTCAGCTTGATCTGAACAAATTCGGCCTTTTTAATTTCGTCTTCCGTCCATGGAACGAGCTTCCCGACGAGTATATATCTTGCGTTGTCATAATCGTAAGCGCAAGTGCTCATCAAAACAAGCTTGTCGTCCGTTGTCCATTCCACGTCAGTGCCATACTTCAGGTTTGACCTTATAAGCTTGTCGTAGGTCGTCGCAGACTGATTCATAAGATAAAGGTCTGAGTCGTCCTTGCACTGAATGAAGCCCACAACATCCATGTGATATTTCGCAGTCGGAGTAATCACTTCAAGTCTGCCATGCTCTTTCACATAATCCGAGTCCTTATAATGCTTCAAAACAGCAAACATACTGCCATCTCTCATGTGATGTCCGTATAGCATCGTGTAGAACTCTTCGAACGGCTGATTGATTCTGTAGTCTGCAAAAATCGTGCCTGCCCCGCCGTAACTCCCATCGAATTTCGTCTTGAGGTAGGTGTCGTTGTCACTGCCCTGGACTACTGGATAATTGATTTTGCTATCCTCGAGGTAAATCCAAGCTACGATATCTGAGTTCACCTTCGCAAGCTCGTCGAAGTCGATTACGCCCGTGAACTTGGTTGCGCTTGCCATCTCCGCAATCTTATCATACGAGCTCTGGTCCTTGTAATAACCGCTGATTATCTTGACGATGTTGACCATCGCAACAATCTCTACGCAAATAAAGAAAATCAGAATAATATTCCTAATCCTTTTTCTCTTGCTCTTTGGTTTGCTGTTGGATTTGTCGTGCTTATTATTGTTTCTCATGGTCATATTGTCGCTTTCTTCAATTTGCTTGCGTTAATCGCAGTCTACGATCATCTCCTTTTCGTCACGCTATGATTATAGCACTTTTCATAGAAAAAAGTAGTATAATAAGGTGATGAATTTTTCGACATTTGTCGACTGCATAGATTGCGCAAAAAAGCGTCTTGGAGGTAAGAAAATGAGCATTAAAGATTTGCAAAAGGGAAATGAATTTGTCGGGGTTTCGAGCGAAATCGAAGCCGGTGCAATCGCATCAGCCTTCGTTCAATGGCTCGCACAAAAGGTGAAAAAAAACTTTCTTTATCTGAATATTTGTATAGGCTATGACACTCCCTCTGCAGAGGAAGTCGCACTTGGCATCAAGAAGGGCATTTCTATAATGGGCGCTCATTCGCAAAATGCAGGCCTTTCGGTTACACCTGCGCTTTCTGCCTCGGTTCTCATGCCTTATTACGAATTTGACGCCGCAATAATGATAACTGGCAAGTCCAACGTCGATAAGCTCGATAAGGGGGAAATTCTCGTAGACGAAGCGAGCCTCATACAGCATGAGCAAACTAAAGAAGACGGATTCACACTGCGGTTCTTCACCGCAGACGGCGAGATTGACAGCGAAGATCTTGAGCCGGTTGCAAGATTCGCATCCCGCATTGGCTTCGTCGGCGAATATTATGAATGTGAGGATGTCAACCTTATGGAAATGTATTCAGCATCAGTTCGCCAATATATATTCAATTCAGTAGGTCATGACCTCAGTGGTCTTAAGGTTGCTTTCAGACAAAGCAATGGACCGGCTGATTTCTTCGCAGTTGATGTTCTAGAAAAGCTTGGAGCCGAGGTTCTGCAAGGCGAGTCTCTTGAGGGTGCAGATATCGGAATCGGCTTCAGCAGGGACGCAAGTTGGGTCGCAATGGTCACGCCGAGCGGTACACCGCTCGAGCGCACCGAGCTCGGTGCGCTCGTCGCCGGGCGCGACAACGGGGCCGAACTTCCTGACGCTGGCTCGAGTTCGGCCGACTCCAGCGCGCACGGCGACGGCGTGACCAATATCGATGCGGTAGACCTTGCCGCCATCGCAATTTCCAAGGCGGCAAGGTCCTTGTTATAGCGCCCCGAAGCAGA
>CAVAIH010000102.1:0-3977 GCA_963588675.1 Sphaerochaetaceae bacterium
AAAAAATAATAGAAAGGATTATATGAGATACACAATGAGATACAGAATCAGAGACTTCAAAACAGGCGAGAGATTCAATGATTTATTCGTGGTTAAATCCATAGATATAAGGCCGGGCAAGACAGGAAAGCACTTCCTTAATATCGACCTTGCCGATGCCACAGGACAGGTTAACGGCAAGAAGTGGGAACTTTTCGAAAGCGAGAAGCCATTCCTTGAGAGCCTCAAGCCTGGCGCTATTGTAAGGGCCGAAGGCAAGATCACGGATTTCAACGGAAATCTACAGCTTAATATCGAGAAGTTGTCGCCTCTTAAGGAGGGAGAAGAATATGATAGAGCCGAGCTGTACAAGGCGGCGCCCGAGGATTCGGAATCTATGTACGATTATATCGTTGGAAAGCTGAACTCGCTTGAGGACGAGGACCTTAAGAAGCTGAGCCTGTCGTTCTACGAAGAGAACAAGGAGAGGCTCATGTATTATCCTGCAGCGATGAGAAATCACCATGCGGAATACGGCGGACTCCTTTACCATGTTAAAAGGATGATGATGGCAGGCGAGAAAATGTGCGAGGTATATACCAACCTCGACAGAGACCTTCTCCTTGCGGGCGTTGCCCTTCACGACATCGAGAAGCTTAACGAAATCATTTCCGACGAGAACGGTGTGTCGCCAGGATATACTACGGCAGGACAGATGCTTGGACATCTTGTCATGGGAGCAGTTGTGATTGCCGACAAATGCAAGGAGCTTGGCATTGACGAGGAGAAAGCAATGATGCTTGAGCACATGTCACTTTCGCATCACTACGAGCCGGAGTTCGGAAGCCCTAAGAAGCCTGTTTTTCCAGAGGCTGAGATGCTCCACTATCTCGACATGATGGACGCCAAGATGTACGACTTCAAGGAGAACCTCGATAGCATCGAGCCTGGAGAATTCACGGACAAAATTTTTACGCTCGACAACCGCAGGTTATATAAAAGAACTTTCTAAGATTTGAGACGCATAGGATATAACGATGCGCGAAGGCTAAGTAAATGCAAATAGAAGGAACGATAAGCAGAATCCTATTTAATAATGACTCCAATGGATATACCATTGCCATCTTTGACACAGAGGACGGCGCAATAAAGGTAACCGGAAATCTCCACGAGGCGAAGATGGGAGTTAAATACCGCCTTGAGGGGGATTTTGTCGTGCATAGAAAATACGGAGAGCAGTTCGCCTTCACACACTGCGAGGAGCCCCTGCCCGAAGGCAAATCGGCAATACTTGACTTCCTTGCAAGCGGAGCAATAAGGGGTATAGGCCCCAAAATCGCATCTTCAATAGTGGACGCGTTCGGCGAGGAATCGCTTTCTGTTATTGAAGAGCAACCCGAGAAGCTCCTATCGATTCGCGGAATAGGTAAGAAAAGCATCGAAACAATCAAGGAGTCGTTCGCCGAGTCGCGTGCATTCGCAAGAGCCTCGCTTGAGCTACAGGAGCTGGGGCTTTCCATGGCAGATACGGTAAGCCTTTACAAGAAGTACGGAAGCGATTCGATAGCGATGGTCAAGGAGAATCCGTATTTCCTCTTCGAGAATGTTCGAGGCTTCACTTTCCAGAAAGCCGATGAGATTGCAAGGCGAATCGGAATCGATGAAGACGACGAAGTCAGGCTGAAAAGCGCGATTAAATACGTTCTTTCGACCCATGCCTACAACGGCAGTACGCTCATGCCCGAAGAGAAGCTGATCGAGAGGGTGATAGCGCTTATCGATACGACCACAGAGAGAATTAAAGACGCCATTCAGGAAATGGCTTTTGAAGGGGATCTTATAACAGACACCATCGAAGGCCAGAGAGTGATCTATCTATATGGTTTCTATCAGGCGGAGCAGAGAATCGCCTTTAACCTGAAGAGATTAAAGACTGAGAAGACCATACACATACCTGCAAATATTGACAATCTGATAGCCGACGCAGAGGCAAGACTTTCCGAGGAGACGGGAGGAGAAATAAGCCTGAGCGAGAATCAAAGAAATGCTGTCAGGACGGCGCTTCTCGAGAACGTTTCGATTATTACAGGCGGACCTGGCACAGGAAAAACCACAATTATAAATGTTATCGTCAAGATTTTCGAAAGGCTTGAAATAGATACTGCGCTTGCGGCACCGACAGGAAGAGCTGCCAAGAGGATGGAGGAGACGAGCGGAAAGATAGCCATGACTATTCACAGACTGCTTGACTGCGCTTTTTCTGAGGACGACGAGAGGATGTTCTTCGGACGAAACGAGGAGGAACCGCTTGAGCAGATGGCGATTATTGTCGATGAAGCATCCATGATAGACATACTTCTGATGGATGGACTCCTTCAAGCGATTCAAAGCGGAGCTAAGCTGATTATAACCGGCGATGCCGACCAGCTACCTTCGGTAGGTGCAGGAAATGTCCTGAGGGATATTATAAAAAGTGAATATATCAAGACCATCAGGCTCAAGGAAATTTACAGACAGTCGGGCAACTCGCTTATCGTCACGAACGCGCACCTTATTAACAACGGCGAATATCCAATGTCCGGAGAGGGCGAGAGGGATTTTTATATAATGCAACAAAGCGGTGAGGAGCAGATTGCAGAGACAATCAAGGACCTGATAGCGACACGACTGCCAGCCTATTATGATTTCATAGAAAGCTCGAGCGACATTCAGGTGCTGACTCCGACTAAAAAGGGATCGCTGGGCTCGCAGGCATTGAACAAAATGCTTCAGGATGTAATCAACCCAAAGGACAGCTCCAAGGCAGAGCTCAAGCTCGGAAGCAGGATTTTCCGCACGGGCGACAAGGTGATGCAACTGCGCAACGACTATCAAGCGGAGTGGACAAATGCGACCACCTTCGAGAGCGGTAAAGGAATTTTTAACGGCGATATAGGAATAATCGAGAGCGTCGATGAAGAGGACAAGAGCTTGCTTGTGAGATCCGATGACAGGCTTATCACCTACGAGGGCGAAATGTTCGAGGACATCGACCTTGCTTATGCGATTACCGTTCATAAGAGCCAGGGAAACGAGTTCCCCGCAGTGATAATTCCGATATGGAGATTTCCGCCTATGCTCATGACCCGTAACCTTCTTTATACCGCGATAACGCGTGGAAAGAGGCTTGTGGTTCTTGTCGGAAGCCCGAATAATCTACGGCAAATGATCGATAATAACCGCATCGACGAAAGGGATACAGGCCTGAAGAACATGCTCGAGAAATTGTATACGGTGTGAGATTGATTATTTGTTGACAATGTCGCGCTCTTTATGATATACACAAAATATGACTATTCGTTATAGGTATTAGCCATAAAGAAAAGGAGAAAAAAGAATGAAAAATATGAATACTATGAAGAAAAGCCTACTGCTTCTGACATTGCTGCTCATGGTTACGGCACTCTCGGCTTGCAGTTTATTCAATACTCAGGAAGCTCAAGAAGAGAAGGCGGAAGTTGAATCCAACTATGAGGGCGTTCTTTCCGCAACAGGCATCGACCTGCCTGCACCAGAAGGAGCAGTTGAAGTTGAATACAGCTATTACAATCTCGACCCAATGATGGCCGAAATGGACTTCGAACTGAACGGTTCTGATTATACACTCAGAGTTCAGAAGTCAACTCTCACAAGCCTTGAATTCTCACCTGACGATCAGCTTGACGCAGACGCACTGAGAGAGAATTATGGCGACATTTCAGGCGAGTATTACAAGTGGGATGCAATCGCTTCAGTTGTTGTACAGGACTGCACAGGATACTATGCAGTAAACAATAAGCAGTGCGCAATCGTTAACTGGCTCGATACAACAACAGGTTATATGTATTCACTCTGCTATGACGAAGAGAATGCAGTACAGGATGTAGTCGTACAGGTTGCTGACCTCGTATTCAGCGCAACAAGACAGACAGCATAATAAGCGCAAGTCTACACAATCAAAGCGATATGCAAGCCTGATT
>CAVAIH010000103.1:0-3975 GCA_963588675.1 Sphaerochaetaceae bacterium
TTGCAGGCACGCTCTCGCTTCGTTGCCGACGCAGCCGATGCTAAGCTCTTCGCGATGGCGAATAGAGATTCGCCATCACTCAATCGCTAAGCACGGGCGTCGTCAAAGACCCAGCAAGCAATATGTGTCGCGCTTAATGGAAAACCGCACGAATCTGCCTAAAAAACATGGGGTCAGAACCTATGTCCTAACCCCATTTAATTGTTTTTTACTTACTAGCCTTCTCAAGAATTAATATAAGCAAACCTGCAAGTGTAAAAGTAGTAAATTGATAGCCGTATTGAACTGTATATCCTATATTAGCGTTTTGCATCATTACAAAGAATATAAGTCCAGCTACAAAACACACTATTGATAGAATCTTATATATGCCTAGATTCTTCATAATCGTAGCCTCCGCATTTCGCCAAATTATTACTCTTCATAGAAGTCAAATCCGGAAATCTCGTATGTTGCAAAGTCAACATCTGTCCAGAATTCAAATGTGGTTTTCTGCCCTTGCTTCCAATTTTCAGCATAAGCATATGCTGTCTCCAATACAACTCCATTTGCATCATATAACGAAATATCCCAACTGAATGATTCAAAATCTACACCCATAGTATTTTCAAGCACAAGCGTTCCAGTTGTATCGCCCCACTCATCCTTATCAAGGCTAAATTGTAATGATGATTTAAGTTCATTAATTTGTGTGTATAGTTTTCCCTCTTCTATGCATGTCTCCCATGAATCCTTATCATCTTCATTTGAAAATGTAATATCTGCTTTCTGAGATATCTTGTACATATACTCTGCCCTATTGCTATAAAGACTATTATACTTATTGTAGAATTTGTCATAATCTGTGTCACAGTATTTTGTTATTTCACTCGTCTCTTTTAGAGTCTTTATATATCCTTTAGCAGCTTCTCCAAGTTCTTTGTCTTCAAAGTCTTTGTCTTCAAATTCGCCTATTTTATCTAACTCCGCATTGATGAGTTCATCGTAAAACTTTTTTGACTCATCCTGATCCTCCATAGATTCAGCTTTGCTCCATCTAGCGGATAAGCCTTTTTGAAAAGCTTTTACAAATTGTTCATCTACACTCCCACTTGAGCATGATGCAAATAATCCTATTGCCAATGACATCATCAACAATAATGCAAAAATTCTCTTTTTCATTTAATCCCCCTTTTTCTTAGCTATTATCTAGGTGCTGTAAAGTATGGTTGAAAAAATTATATATATATATATATATGCAAGCATTTTTAAAAAACAAAGGAATCCGAAGGCTTCCCTTACGTAGCGATTGAACGACTACTGCTACTAAGCGCGTCGCATACTGCTTGCAGGCACGCTCTTGCATCTGCTACGTCTCTCGTCTATACTTAACTCACCAAACATTCGTTTTATAGAGGCTTCCGCATAAGGAACAGGGAGATTAGGAGTAGGTAATATTATGAACAACGATTTAATGCAATTCGAATATCACCCAGTAGACTACAAACCTAACGATTTAGTAGAATGCAAGAAAATACCACTAACTGATATTGCGGCACTTGGAACTGTTTTTGCTTCTATTCCAGAAGGGCTGAGAACAGTTACGCAGACCACTGCCTTAAATAATGCGGGCAGGATTTTTCAAGCGACAAATCTTGGTGCTACAGAAGCATTAGCATTAGATAAGGCAGGGCAGGCTTACGGAATGGTAAAGAATGGCAACACCTACGCTAAGACGGTCCGATTTAAAGAGCTTAGCGACTTGTCGGCTAGTACAACTTCTGTAATGCCTATTAATCCTGCAAGCATTTGTGTTGCTGTTGCTCTTGTTGGCATTGATAAAAAGCTGGATGCAATTCAGGCTGGCCAAAAGGAGATTCTGGACTTTGTTGAAAAGAAAAACGAAGCGGATATGATAGGCACCTTAAATTATTTAGGACAAGTTCTAGCGGATTATAAGTATAACCTTAATAATGGGACATATATCCAGACAGCCCATATTAAGATCAATGACATTTTGCAAGAAGCAAATAACAACATTGCTTTTTACAAAGAAAGAATTGAAACGGCTTTGAACGATAGAAAAGGGATATTTCATTCTGATGTGAATGTTAATATCCTCATTAGCAAAATACAGCGAGCATTTACCAACTATCAACGAGCTTTATACTTATTTGGATATGCTACCTTCCTTAATGCAATTTATTTGAATAGTTATAACACCGATTATTTAAACGAGAAAAAGAAGATTATTCAAGACGAAGCTTTTAGGTACATTGATCTTTATTCAAAGAGCTATGAACTTATGAATGAATATCAAGAGTCGTCGCTTGAAACAAGTGTCGTTGAAGGCATTGGAGTTCTAGGCAAGATGGTTGGCGAAGCAGCTGGTAAAAATCCTAAGTTTGACGCCATGGGGGTCGATGACATTTTCCTGAACTCTAGCAACAAAATTGCTGATTACTTAGATAAGAAGAGCGCAAGGAATATGGATAAAGTTATTGAAGCTAAAGGTAATTGTGTTCTGCCGTTCATTCAAAGCATAGATGAACTGGATTCAGTCTACAACCATACAGAGAATATATATTTCGATGACAAATACATATATCTTCAACCTGAAAGAAAGGCCACAGCAATGTAGATATGCTACTCCATCAAAGTAAAAAAGGGAGTGTGATTACTCACACTCCCTTTCTTGTTTCGTCTTATGATCTTGTGCCAGCGTCAATGTAAGCTACGCTATAAGCTCTTGTTATCTGTTGAGATTTCTCTTCTTGCTTACAATCGTTGTGCCGGCAACTGCGCCACCGCTTACAAAGAGGAGCGCAAGCCAAAGTGCAAGGCTGTCGCTGTCGCCAGTTGCAGGTGATTTCTCGGCTGGAGTTGTATCTGTGTCATCTCCTGTAATATCATCGATGATATCAGGAACTTCGCTTGACTTTCCCATGCCGACAACCAATGTGTAGGTCTTTGACTCGCCTGCATTGAGAGTCTCCTCAGGATAGTACATTACTAATGCGCTATCACTTGGCTCTGCTACATAAGTAACGGTGGATGGGTCTTGCCTACCCTCCCTGATTGCTTCATATGGGTCGTCGTCAGCAAGGGTGTTCTGTGTAGGCACGATAGTGCAACCGTCCGTTTTACTAATAGCAAAGAACGAAATGCCGTCGCTGGTCATGGTGACTGTGCTACCATTTACTGTATTTGTGCTTTTCTCGTTCTTGTTAACACATGTATCAGCTACAATGTAGAAGCGATAGCCTGAAATTGCGGTCTCGCTATTGTTCTTCACGGTGTATTCCATCTGAATGGCTTTGCCGTTTTCTATGAATTTAGGAGTAGCTGTTGTAACTTCCAAGCTCTCTGCGCTCTCTTTATGGTATGCGCCAGCCTTGAATCCGCTATATCCATAGTCACTGCCGGAACTACCGCTTGTCTTGTATGTTATCTGTCTCCACTGACCATCAACATATCCCATAAAGTCATATCCGTGCTCATCGTTGCGTTCGCGTGGTGCATGATATGCCATTAGACCATTATCATCTGTTACAAAGCCAGTAGGCTGTGTTCCTGCAAAAACAGGCGCGCACATCAGTACGGCAATCAGACCTGCACAAAGCGCGTCTATAGCAAGCCTTTTCATTCTTGTTGTTCTCTTCATACTTCCGATCCTCTTCATTTTGATTCTCTTAGTTATTCTTAATTGCTACTAATTTATTGCTGAAATTTCGGTTCAGCTCGGGCTCTACAGAAATGAGCCAAAATTCCGCTTCATCACGGATGTTCTTATATTATAGCTTGATTTCGTAGCGCGTTCAAGATTTTCCGAGCGAACGGTGGGGTAATTTCGCAGCGGTTGGCAGAGAATTTCTCGAGGAATGTGGGGAGAAAAGTTCTGTGTTTCGGTGATAATAGTGAAAATCGCGTATTTCGAGGTCGATTTTCACTACTGGGGCCCAAGCCCAGCGCTTGCCGAGGCGACCTGAACCGACT
>CAVAIH010000104.1:0-3929 GCA_963588675.1 Sphaerochaetaceae bacterium
CAGAAGATCCTGATAATTCAGCAGAATCGTCTTGCTTGTGAGGCACTTGTTCAGCACGGCCTTGAGGACCTTCTGCTGATTTGCGATTCTTTTCTCGTCCTCCTCCTCGAAGGATTTTCTCTCTCTCGCAAAATAAAGCGCTTGACTGCCGTCGAGGTGCAAGGTTCCGACAGGATAGTGGTAATCCTCCCTGATCCACGAGGTGAACTCGACATCGTTATCCACATCAATACCGCCGATCGCGTCGACGACATCAACGAAGGTCGAGAAATTTACTTTAATATAATAGTCGAATTCGAGCCCGTCGAACCAGTCGCTTACAGTGTTAAGAGTCTCATCTACTCCGTAAATTCCAGTATGAGTCAGCTTGTCCATTTTGCCGTTCTTGTGCAGAGCCACATAGCTGTCTCTTGGCATAGATGTAAGCAGAATCGTCTTCGTGTTCGGATTGACCGTCATGATCATGTTGACGTCGCTTCTCTCAAGGTCGTAGCCCTTCTCGGACTCCCACTGGTCAATTCCCGTAACATATATATTGAAGGCCTCGCTTGTAACATCTACTCCCGAACCTGCTATGCTGTCGACGCTGATTCTGTTGAACATAGAAAAAGCAGACGCAAGATAGTAGCTTCCGCCTCCGTAAAGCACGATCAATACGGACGACAGGACAACGCCGATTACACGGGCTGTCTTTTTCTTGCTTCTGCTTCTCAGAAGGATTATCGACATCACGAGAAAATAAATCAGCACAGCAAGGAGAATCGCCACTATGTTCTTTGGAAAAACATCGACAAATGTAAGAAGCGTCATGAAAACAAGCGCAGTTATAAGCTCTGCGAAAAGCAAAGCCTTGAGCCAATTGTTCTTTGGCATGATATTAAATTTTGCTTTGCCTTTGGCCTTGTCTTTAGCCTTGCCTTCAGTTCTACTCACTATGCTTTCCTTTTTCTTATGCTTCTTGCGTCTCTAACTTCAACTCGTCGCTTTTCTTATGCTTCTTATTCTTCTTATACTTCTTATACTTCTAGCTCTGGCCGTTAAGCCCAGCTTGCCGTGCCGTCTCCGCTTATAGGGATTTCCTCTCCAAGATAGGTCGGCCTCGTCTTGAGGAGGCACTGAATAATATCCTTGTCCATCGCAAGCATTTCTCGAACAATTCGGAACTTGTCTCCGTCATTGTGCACCGCGTCCGCGCAATATCCCTGAACCTGTATACCCTGTTTTTGTGCTATGTAAAGGGAGCGGAATTCATGATACCTCTGCGTAACGACTATCGCAGTCTCAACCTGGAAAATCGCTTTCGCTCTATACATGCTCTCGTAGGTAGAAAAGCCCGCGTAGTCCATGAAGATGTCCTCGCTCGGAACGCCTTTCTCCAGAGCATAATCTCTCATAGCTCCGACCTCGTTATATTCGACCTGCCCGTTATCTCCTGTAAGTAGGAGCTTGTCTACGAGGCCGTCGTTGTAAAGCTCAATTGCCGTATCTAATCTGTTTTGCAAGAATTTGCCCGGAGTTCCGTCGGCATTAACCCCCGCGCCGAGCACTATCGCACATTCGGCGTGCTGGAGATTGCTTTTGAAATTCACAATCGAATCCATGCCTCTTACAAATACATACACATCGCCTGCTACTACGAGTATCAATAGTAAGCAGGCGAGTTTAAATAATCTCTTAATTAATTTCATCCTTAATCCATTCGTCCTCGCCGTTCTTCGGCTTGGCCTTCTTAATCCAGCCTTCTGGCTCTTCCTTCTTCTCATGCTTATGATCTGCCAGAATTACAAGAAGGTACATAGTTGCTATAAGCGCAAGAACTACGGCTTCTTTATACAATTCACGGCTGATCATCACCGCTGACATACCCATGGTAGCAACGATTCCGTAAATGATAAGAACGGACCTTCTCTGTCCGAAACCGCTTTTCATAATTCTGTGGTGGATATGCCCCTTGTCAGGCGTCATAATGCCCTCGTGCTTGATCAGTCTTCTGACAATCGCAAACAGTGTGTCAAAGATAGGAATAGCAAGTGCCAGAATTGGAACGAGAGCCGCTACGAAAGTCGCTCTCTTAAGAGGCGATATTACTGACATGATCGAAATCATGAATCCGAGGAAAAGCGCTCCTCCATCGCCCATGAAGGTCCTTGCCGGACTGAAATTATATGGCAGAAAACCTGCGCATGCTCCTGCCAGCGCTACCATCGCAAGACATACAATGATAGAACCGTCCTCGCCGTGAATGTATGCAACATACGCAAGTGTAACTCCGATGATCATCGCTATTCCCGCAGCTAAGCCATCCAAGCCATCCATCAGATTGATTGCGTTCGTAACTCCGACAATCCAGCCGATTGTAACGATGCAGGAAAGAGCAACTCCAAAGTCCCAATTACCAGGTCCGAAATAGTTGGTGATGAAGGTAATTCTTATACCCATCACATACATTATTATTGCAATTACAGTCTGTCCAGCGAATTTCGTCAGCGCCTTCAACTGCAGTAAGTCGTCTACCGCACCGAGAATATACATGAGGGTTCCGCCGATAATCGCAGTTCTGATGCTTTCGTTATTTCCTACGAAAACAAGCATCGTAACAGTGGTGGCGAGATAAATTGCAAGTCCACCGAATCTTGGAATCGGTCTGTGATGCATTCTTCGCCCGTCCTTAGGCACATCAATAGCACCAATCTTGTGAGCAAGCTTGATGCTGACCGGTGTCATGGCAAAGGCGATGATAAATGCAAGCAAAGCCATGATTAATATATAATGCAAAATATTGCTTTCGTTAATCTGGTTACCAATAATCATACTCGGCTATTTTATCACACTTCAAGGTAATCTACCAGCCTATTATACGCCTCTTCCATGCTGACTACAGGCTCCCAGCCGAGGGCCCGAAGCTTATCTGAATTAAGCCTCATAACAGTGTCGGGCGCGTAACCGTGAATGTTTGTCTCGGGTATGTTGAAGACAAGCTTGATTTTTTTGCCACGAGCTTCCGCTACTTTCTCCACCACGAGCTTTCCTATCTCTGCTATTGAACGGCTTTCCTTATCATTGCAGACATTATAGGCCTCGCCATTGATGCCTTTGTGAAGAATAGTCAAAATTCCATTCAGCGCGTCCTCCGTATAGCAGAAATTGCTGATGGACTTCCCTTCGGTGTGCAGTTCGACGTTCTTGCCGTCTCTTACGGCCTTCGCGAATTGCATGGCTATTCTGTTGTCCGTCTTTGGAATTCCCGGGCCTGTTATCTGCGCAAGCCTTGCGATTTTGACAGGAACATCGTACTTCTTGTAATATTCGACGCACATCTCCTCGCAGAGCCTCTTGCTCATCGGATAACTGCTTCTTGGATTTTCGAGGTCAAGTGTACCCATCTTTTCTTCGGTAATCGGATTTTGTTCAAGTACAGTCTGGCCGTAGACCTCCATCGAAGAGAGATATACCGCGGATTTCACGCCTTGTTTTCTCGCAAAATCGAGCACGCTCTTTGTTCCTTCTGTCGCAATTTTGAGGGTGAGCTCTGGTTGCTCAACCATCGTCTTTGATGTCGTAATCGCCGCACAGTGGATTATGTAATCGATCTTGCCGATGTCCTTCAGGCTGTCAGGCAGGACTATTTCCTCGCGTATATCGCCAATTACAAAGAATAGGTTCTCGTGCTCCCCGAGCATTGCGTGAGCCTTTTCTAAATTTCTGATATGCGCGATTATCTGGCAATCTGGCTCCTCTGCTAGGAGTCTCTTTACAAGAAGCGAGCCCACAAGCCCTGTTGCTCCCGTTATAAAATAGGTCATTTCGTCTCCTTTTCTGCGCGTCCTCGCGTCCTCAATCTCCGCGTCGCTGTGTCTTCGTTTCGACGCGCCTTCAGTCTAGCACTGCGTCCTCGCGTCCTCGCGTCCTTAACCTACGCGTCGCTGTGT
>CAVAIH010000105.1:0-3927 GCA_963588675.1 Sphaerochaetaceae bacterium
TGTGAACGCCAGGAAAATCGCCGACAGCGTCAAGGAATCACAAAAACGAACGGAAAGGTCTAAGCCTACAGCGGGAATGGGCAGCGTGCGCGCCATAGAATGTCAGCATGTGCCTAAAGATTGCCTGGCTTGCGCGCGGCATGCCCTCCTCTTACCACATAAAGAAACAGCGTGAGCCTTGTCTGGCTCACGCTATTGTGCTTCATATTAAATAAATCCTCATCTTCTTATCTTCAGGAATTTACTTCAGGATTTAGCGAAAAGGCGCCCGAATGGCGGGCGCCTTTATTTAAATTTATTAAGATTTGTGCTTGCGCAACTTGTTTTTCTAATTGTTTCGCTATATTTCGCGTCCTTCTTAATTATTCGCGTACTTCTTGCTATTTCGCTTCCTTCTTGAGGATTACTGCGAGCAGTGCCCAGAGAACGAGGCCGATTACTGCAAGTGCAAGCACTGCGTAGAAGTTGGTGTTGTATACTCCGTCAGCTGCTGTGAGGAGCTTAGCTGAGAGTGTAGGTCCTATTGTTGCTGCAACAAGCAGGTTGAAGTTCATGATGCTGAAGTTCGTTGGGAAGTTCTTAGCTCCGAACTGCTTATTTGTATAAGCTGAACCGAGAGCTGGGCATCCGCCGTAGGACAGTCCTACGAAAACAAGTCCTGCGAATATGAGCACGTATGACTTGGTAATTCCGCCAATTGAGAGCAGAGCTCCAGCTACTACCATGAAGAGCGTGCATACAAGGATTGAGGAAGTGCTTCCCTTCTTATCAAAGAGTGAACCGTTGATGATACGGCCGAATCCGTTAAAGAGCGAAACTATCATTCCAAGTACAGCTGCTCCGCCGAATGCGATAGAAATGTTAGCGGCGCTGTTGATAACAAGAAGGCCAGCGGCACTTACGCAGATATTCCAAACAAAGAAAATCCAGAACTTAGATGTCTTGAGCATTTCTCCTGCTGTGTACTGCTTCGAATCGTCTGCTTCGACCTTTGCCTCTGCTTCTGCCTTTGCTTCAAGCTCAGCTTCAGGCTTTGCTTCCTTCTTTGCAGGTGCTACTTCGCCTGCTTCAGGAGCCTTGATGAAGAGAGCTGAGAGAACCATAGCGATTGCGATTGCAACAGCGAGAATCTTGAATGTAGGTGCTACTCCGATGCTTCCCATCATTCCGCTTGCGATTCCGCCGAGAACAAGAGCACCGAGCCCGAAGCCCATCAGCATAATTCCCGAAGCAAGTCCTACGCAATCAGGGAACCATTTGGTAACAGAACCGATGACAGCATTGTAAGCGAAGCCTACTCCACCGCCTCCGAAGAATGCATAGAATACATAGAGCATGATAAGGCTCTTTGATGGGTTAGATGTATCAACCAGCGATACGCCGAAGAATGCAACAAAGAGCAGGATTGCAGAGATAAAGAATTTAGCTCTGAGTCCGAGTTTCTTGCTTGTGATTCCGCCAACAAATCCTCCGATGCAGAACATTGACATCGAGATTGTAAATGTCAGTGAGAGCTGTGATACTGTCCATGTTGGGAAGAGCTCAGCAAGTGGTGCCTTGAAAATTGACCATGCGTAGATCAGTCCGAGGAACAGCAGGGATACTGTTGCGATTACGAGAATTAACCATCTGTTTGACTTTTTCATTATTGATTTCCTTTCCGTTATGTATGTGTTATGCGCAAAATCAGCGCGGTTCGCGCGCTTGCGTAATTAACATAAGATCAGCGCGGTTCGCGCGCTTTGTCTAATTATTCACAACCTTTCAGATTGTAACACAAAAGGCTCTTCGAGGCTACTCCCCTTTGACGATTTCCGAGATTTTCCTGAAGGCAGGGTGTGCCGAACTTCCGAGCATTTCGTAAATTACGGATTCCCAAGTCGTGATTTTGCAGCCCTTGCTTGCAAGATAATGCATTGCCGTCTCGTAGTCTTCCTTATTTCTCGAGCCACAGCAATTCTTAGGAATAACGACCTCGTATCCTCTGTTCAGGAATTCCTCGGCTGTCTGCTGTAGGCAGATATGCGCCTCGATTCCGCACAAAATGACCTTCCTTGACGACATTCCCTCGATTGCTTTGCGGAAAGATTTCTCCGCGAGGCAGTTGAAAGAAATTTTGTCGACTTTCTCGAAGTCGCCGAGTGCGTTGCGAATGGACGGAATCGTATATCCGAGGCCCCTGCTGTACTGCTCTGTCACAAGCACAGGTGCGTCAAGGCGCTCGAGGCATTTAGCGAATTTAACGAGATTGTCCTCAAGCTTCTTGCCTTTTTTCATGGCAGGCATCAGCTTCTCCTGGAGGTCTATAAAAACAGTCAGGGTATCGCTGTTGGCAAGGCCCTGAAGTACCATCAGGGCGTCTGCGTCCTGCACTCTCGATGTGATTGGCGTGATTGCTACATAGCCCGCCTGAATAGCGTCGAAATCGTATTTAATCTTGTTGCTTTTCTCATCTAAAGGAGCGCCTACCACTCTGTGGCCATATCTGAACTTGTTGTCGCCAATGTCATTCAGGACATAGTCGTCGCCGTGGCCGTATTCGGCGCAGGACACAAGCAGTCTTCCTTTAATATCATAGAGAGGGATGTTCGGTGCGCCCACGCTCAAAATAGTGGATGTAGGAAGCTTCTCGGATGCCTTGAAAAGGTCTTTAATGATTGTCGTTATGCTCTCGAAATGAGTTGCTTCGTGGCTTACAACAGACATCGCAATTGCGTGGTAGCCGTGAATTGAAGCCTCTCTTGCCGCTCCGAGTGTGCCTGAATAATATACAGAAGCGCCGGCGTTTCCGCCGAGATTTATTCCGGACAGAACGAAATCGAATTTCAAGCCTTTTGCCTCGTAGTGCTGAAGTCCCCACTTCACGCAGTCGGCAGGTGTTCCGTCAAAAGCATAGGCCTCGACGGTCTTTGGTACATCTATCTTGCTGATCTCGAGGTCCTTTCGGAAGGTCAGTCTCTGGCTCATTCCGCTGTTCTGTTCCTTTGGCGCAACAAGATATACATTATTCCACGAACCGATAGCCTCGACCAAGGCCCTGATTCCACCAGCCTGATAGCCGTCATCATTTGTCACGAGTACATTGTATTTATTCTTTGCCATTTTCTATCCCAACTTTCTGATTTTCTGAACAAACATCTTAAGCAATAATTTAAGCAGAGCTTCCGGCACTTTATAGAAGTAGAAAAGTACCACCTGCTCGTTGTCAGTGCAAAGGTCAGATACCGGATGCATCGTAAGGCCGATGTCCTTAGCAAGCTGGCAGATTTGCTCCGGGCTCATGCTCGTCTCAATCTTCAGCTTGATTGCTATGCCGGACTTCGAATCCTCGGCGCTTATCTTGTCGGCGCCGTTCTGCTCGATAATTGAAATCGTCGTCTCGAGCTTACCTGCGTACATTCTTCTCAGCTTCTTGATGTGGCGGTAGTAGTAGCCTGCCTCCATATAGAAGGCGAGGCAAATCTGCTCAGCCTTCGAGCATGTCTGGCTGTACCTTCCCTGCATACCCTCGAAAATTTCCATCAATTCCTTAGGGAGCACTATGTAGCTGATTTTAATCGACGCAAAAAGTGTGCTCGAAAAAGATCCAAGATAGATAACTCTTCCGGAGTTGTCGAGGCCCTGCATCGCAGGAATTGGCTTGCCGAAATATCTCAGCTCGCTGTCATAGTCGTCCTCGAGGATGTAGCTGTTGTTGTCATTTGCCCATTTGATGAGCTCGTATCTTCTTCCGACAGGCATTACAGCTCCGCTTGGGAACTGGTTCGACGGATTCACATAGACGATTGTCCGAAGGTTCGTCGGAAGCTTCTCAAGGGAAATTCCGCTCTCGAGAATCGGAACCTCAGTCACTGGAAAACCCTCGTCTTTGAAAACATCTCTTACAGGCCCGTAGCCTGGAGTCTCCGTTGCCGCATTGTTTACGCC
>CAVAIH010000106.1:0-3820 GCA_963588675.1 Sphaerochaetaceae bacterium
GCGCGCTTTTTCTCCGCCACGCGTTTGCCACTCGCGCGCTTTTTCTTTGCCACTCGCCTTGCGAATGTGCTATATTATATGAGTAAAACAACGCAGAAGAAAGAAGGTTACGCTTATGGTTAAGCTGAACGCAGTACACGATTTTCTGAAGAGCATTGATCTTGATTTTCAGATAGTATACATACTGATAATTGTCATTATTTCCACTGCTCTCATCGTTTCGATACATAAGCTACGTGCTAACGATATGGTGTCCGCTATCGCCCGTGGCAACAAGCGAGCTAAGACCATTTCTCATCTTTTTGGAAGCGTGCTGACACTGGTTATAGTAACGATTGCGCTCCTTCTGATTCTGTCGTCCCTTGGCGTAAATGTCAAAGCCTATGCCGCAGGTCTTGGAGTTGCCAGCATCATAGTCGGCTTCGCCCTCCAGGATTATCTTTCGGACATCATCAGAGGAATCGAGCTTGCGCTTGACGGCGTCTTCAACATAGACGACTATCTTGTTGTCAACGGAATGGATTGCAAGGTCCTGGCCTTTGACCTCAGAAAAACGACCTTCTACGGTCTGATGAACGACAACACCTTCGTTCTCTATAACTCGCAGATCAAGACCATTCAGCATATGTCCGACTATGTTGATGTTCCCGTTACCATCGGCTTTGATATTTCGTACTATGAGGCTCAGCGCCGTCTGGCCGAGGTAATGCCTAAAATTATGAAGCTTCCGCCTGTGACTTATGTGGAGCTTCTCGATGCTAACCGCCTCACCGAGGCTTCCGTTGAATACTTGCTTCGTGTTCACGGTGACATGGAGAAAAAGCAAGACATTCAGAGAAACGCTTTGGACATCTTAGTTAAGCACTTCGAGGATAACGGATACGAATTCGGCCGTGAGACGAGATTCGTAATTAAATAAGATTGAATAAGATTGAGTAAAATTGAACATCAATTGATGTCGAATAATGTCGAATGAAATTGAATATCGAATAATGTCGAATAATGTCGAATGAAATTAAATATCAATTGATGTCGAATAATGTCGAATGAAATTAAATAGAGAAAATGAGAGTGTGAGAAAAACTCACACTCTCATTTTTAATCCTATTTCTTATATTTCCTGTCCTATTTCTTGTCCTGCTCCACCTCGAACTCGACGGGGCAAAATTGGAGTTATCGCATCACAAATTGAAAAAATTGCAAAAAGTGATTTGATAACTTGCGATTTTGGGCCTTTCCGCATATAATCATACTATCAGATAGCAAAGGAGATGATTTAGATTATGCTGTTTAAGCGAGAGAAGTATCTGAAGAAAGTAAGGCCTTTTTACCATGACGACGATATTATCAAAGTAATTACAGGCGTGAGGAGGTGCGGTAAGTCCAGCCTCATGGAGATGATTGCAGACGAGATAAGGCAAGGCGGAGTGGAAGCTGACAATATCATCTATTTAGATCTCGACAAGAGTGAGAATCGCAAGATAAAAACGCCTGACCAGCTTGAAGAACTTATTGAATCGAAAATTAAAGGCACGGGACTCCACTATCTTTTTATCGATGAGGTTCAGAATGTTACGGATTTTGAGGAAGTTATAAATGGGTTCCGCTCCGATGGCGGATTCTCGATTTTTATTACAGGCTCGAACTCGTATTTACTGAGCGGAGAGCTCGTAACGAAGTTGACTGGGCGATATCTTGAATTTGAATTGTTCACTCTTAGCTTTGAAGAATATGAGCAAATCAAGGAGTTCTACGGAAAGACGATTGATTCCAATCTAAGCGTGGAATTAAATCAGTATATTCTTGAGGGCGGATTTCCGAGAACGATACAGATTGATGACCTTTCCGCAAAAAGAACCTATGTTTCGGGGGTTGTGAACGAGATTTTTGAGAAGGATATCAGACGCAGGATTAAGATCAAAGACAAGACCGCGTTTGATGCGGTAAGAAATTATGTGATCAATAATTTCGGCGCTACTATGAGTATCAAAAGCTTAACAGAAGCTCTTGAGAAAAACGGAATTAAGATTACAAGAGCGACAGTTAGTAAGTACATCACGGCCCTAGTTGACGCCAAAATCCTGTATGAGTGTAATCGTTTTGATATGAAATCAAAGAAATCTCTTGCAGGCGAAAGGAAATATTATCTTGCCGATTTAAGCTTTTACTTTGCGCAAAATACAGACAATAGAATCAATTTCGGCCCTGTTCTCGAAAACATCGTATATATCTATTCGCGCAGTCTTGACTATTCTATAAGCGTTGGAAGGATAGGAAAACTCGAATGCGATTTCATTTTGCGAAATATGGAAAACGATTATTCCTATGTTCAGGTTGCCTACACAATTATGCAGAGCGAAGATACGGAAAACAGAGAATACAGACCACTGGAAAGCATAAAAGATAATTACGCAAAATATGTGGTCACAACCGATTACATGTTGCAAAAGCGTAACGGCATCAAGCATATTAACTTGATGGAGTTCATGATAAGCGGGTCGAAATTTTAAAAGAGAGAAAGAAAAAACGAGAGTGTGAGAAAAACTCACACTCTCATTTTTAATCCTATTTCTTATATTTCCTGTCCTATTTCTTGTCCTGCTCCACCTCGAACTCGACGGTCTTTGCGTCCTTCTCGTCGAAATCATCGATGTCAACATCAAATTCCGAATTCTGACTTCCATATGGTTTTCCATTTGAGGAACCATAGCCCTGATAGCTTCCGCTACTCTGCGAATTGCTGTAGTTTCCAAAGCCCTGATACTGATTATATCCGCCAAAGTCGCTGAATATTCTAACACCGCGCGGTCCGATATAACTTGAATCAGAGAAAGCAAGTATCGGAATGAATATCGCAGGAAGGAAGAAAATTCCGATTGCAAAGAGTTCGCCTCTTCCAAAGCTCTTTGCCAGATTCCAGCTTACAATAAGTCCAGCTATTATATTTATTCCAGGAATGCACATCAATATAATAAGCAGGCAACCTGAACCTGTGCTGAGCAGACAGAGCGTATATATATTAAGTATCGGAACAATGGCTTTCCAGCCGGGCTCTCCCGCCTTGACGAAAAGACGCCACAATGCAACAACCAGAATGGCCAATATCGCAAACTCAATTATATAAGTGAGCGTGCTTTCCTGTGCCCCCTGCACTGCTTCCGCGCTATTTAACAAAAAATCTTTCATTATTATATTTCCTCTTTTCTATCTTCTATTTCTTCTTTCTATTTCTTATCTCGAACTTTCTCTCTCGGATTCCTAATTCCGACTTCCCGCTTCAGATTTCTGCTTCCTACTATTTCTTCTTCTCAATCTTGTCGCCAATCTTCTTGGCACCGCCAATCAATGCGGCACTGCCGGCTATACCAACAGCAAGAATCTTGAGAACTACGGAGCCGAGACCCTGGGTCCTGTTTTTCCCCATCTTTGGGATTCCTTCAATTTTACTCATAATTACACCTCCTACGGCTCTTTAAATTTTGACTTTATATTCATCACGGATTTCGCGGATTTCCCAGATTTCTCGAATTTCTAAGATTTCTCGGGCTTCTCGGATTTCTAAGATTTCTCGAACGTCTCGGTTTTCTCGAATCTCCCAAATCTCTCGGAACGGTACTTCAAAGAATCACTTGGAGGTGAGCACCTCTTGGCTCACACTCAAATCGCACTTGAATCACTCTTGAATCAGACTGGAAGTGAGCGCCTCTTGGCTCACTTCCGTTCGTTTTTGCGATTTTTAAGCTCTGTCGGTGATTTTTCCAATCTTCACATTTGACTTTCCGTTCGTTTTTGCGATTTTTAAGCTCTGTCGGTGATTTTT
>CAVAIH010000107.1:0-3820 GCA_963588675.1 Sphaerochaetaceae bacterium
AGCCATACATTTCATCTAATTACATCATAAATTACGCAAAAAGGAGGGGATGCAATCACTTGACGATTGCATCCTTCTTTTTTTGATAGGTATGTGTTTTTGTATGAACTGCGGTTGACAATTTCCTACTTGTGAGGTAGGATTTAGACAGAAAGGAGAACAGATCTATGATGATATCAACAAAGGGCCGATACGCCCTGATAGTAATGATAGATTTGGCTAAGAACCAAGGCGACGATTACGTATCGCTTGCGGACATTGCTGAGCGCCAAAAGCTCTCCATGAAGTATCTTGAGAGTGTTGTAGCAATTCTCAACAAAGGCGGACTGCTTTCGAGCCTCAGAGGCAAGAACGGCGGATACAGACTTGCGAGAAAGCCTGAGGATTACAGCATTTCGACTATCCTTAATCTGACCGAGGGAAGCCTTGCACCTGTGGAATGCATGAAGAACAACGACTACAGCTGTGAGAAGGCGGCAAGTTGCATGACTTTGCCACTTTGGCTTGGACTCGACAGAACAATAGATGAATATCTTTCGGGAATCAGCCTGCAGGATATAATCGACGGCAACAGGAAAAAGATACTCGGCAACTGGTGCGACGAATGCAATTCACAATAGACACAATAAGGCAAAGAGCTTTTTATAGGAGGAGAAAGAATGAAGGTATATGCAGATAATGCGGCAACGACTTACATGACCCAGAAGGTACTCGACACATTAGTTGACGGCCTTAAGAACTACAACGGCAATCCTAACAGTCTTCATACAGACGGACAGATTGCGCAGGAGAAGTTAGACGAGGCAAGAGAAATGGTAGCTAAGTGCATCAACGCAGCTAAGCCTAACGAAATTTATTTCACATCTGGCGGTTCAGAGGCTGACAACCAGGCTCTGCTTTCGGCAGCTCGCGGACAGAAAGCAAAGGGCAAGAAGCACCTGATCACACTGAACATCGAGCACCATGCGATTTTACATACGATGAAGAAGCTTGAAGGCGAAGGTTTTGAGGTAACATATCTTGCTCCTGAGAGCAACGGCATCGTCGATGTTGAGAAGGTCAAGAACGCAATGAGAGATGACACTGCTCTTGTTTCGATCATGTTCGCAAACAATGAAATGGGCGCAATTCAGCCAATCGCCGAGATAGGCGCTCTTTGCAAGGAAAGAAAAATTCTTTTCCACACAGACGCAGTTCAGGCAGCAGCCCATCTTCCTATTGATGTTCAGGCTATGAATATCGATATGCTCTCGATGTCAGCTCATAAATTCCACGGTCCTAAGGGCGTAGGAGTTCTGTATGCAAGAAACGGAATCAAGCTCGTAAATGTAATCGAGGGCGGAGCGCAGGAGAGAGGAAAGCGTGCCGGCACTTGCAACGTTCCTGGAGATATGGCTCTTGCTGTAGCACTCAAAGAGGGCTGTGACCATATGGAAGAGAATAACAAGAAGGTTATCGCTCTGAGAGACAGACTGATTGACGGACTTTCGGACATTGAGCATTCAAAGCTCAACGGAGACAGAACAAAGAGACTTCCTGGAAATGTTAATTATTCCTTCGAGGGAGTTGAAGGAGAATCGCTTCTTCTCGCATTAGACCTTGCTGGAATCGAATGCTCATCAGGCTCAGCTTGCACAAGCGAGAGTCTCGATCCAAGCCACGTGCTTCTCGGAATGGGTGTTCCTGTTGAGGCAGCTCACGGCTCGCTCAGATTCAGCTTGAACGAGGAGAACACAGAAGAGCAGGTTGATTATATTATCGAAAAAGTGCACGAGATTGTTGCACATTACAGAGGGCTTTCGCCTTTCTGGGAAGAGCTTCAGACTGGCGAAAGAGAGCATTGCATTTAAGCTCTGCGCGGACAGAAATTCGATAAATTAGGCTTACAGATTAAGCAGGATAAATAAACAGTATAAATAGGGTAAATAGAGTAAATAGGAGGAAATAAAAATGGCTTTATATTCAGAGAAGGTAATGGATCACTTTGAGCATCCAAGAAATGTCGGCGTAATCGAAGACGCAGATGGAGTAGGCGAGGTAGGAAACGCAACTTGCGGAGACATTATGAAGATGTATCTGAAGATTGAGAATGATATTATCGTTGACTGCAAATTCAAGACTTTCGGTTGCGGTTCTGCAATCGCAACAAGCTCAATGGCTACAGAGCTCATCAAGGGTAAGTCAATTAAAGAAGCGCTCGAGCTCAGCAACAAGGCAGTAGTTGAGGCTCTTGACGGACTTCCAGCAAGAAAGATTCACTGCTCTGTACTCGCAGAGGACGCAATCAAGGCTGCGCTTGTTGACTACTACAACAAAAAAGGCCTTGAGCTTCCACCTGAAATCGCTAACTTCGAGCCACATGACGAGGACTAATTCGCGGAAGTAACTACACATAAAATTCGGAGAGTCAACACATTGGCTCTCCGATTTTTTTGGACAATAAAGTATACTTTATTGTATAATATTAACTGAATATGTATGTAGGAATGGAGAATTATTATGTCAAAGAAAACTGTAATGAAATTGTCAACGCCAGGAAGAAGACTTGCGGCTTTTGCAATTGATGAGATTCTTCCTGTAATCTTAGGGACAATATGGATGGTTCAAGTAGCAATACTCGCTTCATATGGCGATGATTACTATTATTATGCAGGATATAATTATATGCTGACCAAGGCAGTAATTCTTATCCTTATCACCAGCGTTCTGCTCCTTGCTTATCTTGTTGTCGAGATAATATTTTTCGTAAAATCACAGTCCATCGGCAAGGCGATACTTGGCATGAGGGTTGTTAGAAATACAGACGGTCAGCCGGTAGGCATTTGGTGGATGCTTCTCAGAGAACTCGTTGTAAAGCACGCATCGGCTATATGTTTCTGCCTTGGTTACATTTGGGTGCTCATAGATAAGAAAAACAGAGCTTGGCACGACAAGATTCTCGATACTTATGTTGTAGATATCGAGAAGCCAGTTGCAAGCGTAGAGGCGCCTATCGCAACACCTGTCGCAGAACCTGTTGCAGAAACAGTTGCAACACCTGTTGCAAGCGAAGAGGTAATCATCGCAGACGCGGTTGTAAGCGAAGAGGCAGAGCCTGTCGCAGAGGCAGAGCCTGCAGAAGAGGAAGCGCCTCAGACAGTAGAGGAAACAGTTGAAGAAGAAAAGGAAGTGTAAGTAAGATGGAATTTGCCATCAGCAGAATTATTGAGAGTAAGAAGTTAACTGACACGGTCTACAAGATGACCTTCATGAGTGAGAACGCACATTTTTCGGCACCTGGCCAGTATGCTGTTGTCCACCATGAGGGCGAGAATATACAAATTCCTGTCGCAGAATATGACAGCGACAGATTCATCCTTGTATTTAATATTGATACGGACAGCAAGAAATCTCTTTCGGAATTGAAGGTCGGCGAGACTGTTGTTGTTGAGACAGGAGTTGGCGAAGGCTTTGACGTAGAGACAATCCCAAATAAAGTGACGCTTGTTGCCGAGGGTATGGGAATTCCTCCGATGATCGGACTTCTCCGCAAGCTTCTGATTAGCGGAAAGAATTATAACTTGATACTTTGCTTTCCAGACAAGCAGGGAATTTTCATGATCGAACAATTCCGCAATCTCTGTAGTAATATCGATATTATTACAATTGACGGAAGCAACGGCAGGGAGGGACATTCATACGACGCATTCCGCAAAGCCGGATATGTCCTCGCTTTTGCAGAGCCAGACGTTCTCGAGAAGATTAAAGCAAAGGCTGAAGATTCGCAGTTAATCGCTTTGTTATAGAAATGTTATAGAAGATATAGACGCATTATAGACGC
>CAVAIH010000108.1:0-3810 GCA_963588675.1 Sphaerochaetaceae bacterium
GTCGGGAGATCCACCGCATCCTCCGCGTCATCCACCTCGATAGGCTCGTCCATGACTTCGACAAAACGCTCAATTCCGGTAATTCCGCGTTGGAACTGCTCCGTGAATTCCACAATTCGGCGAATCGCCTCGAGGAGCATGTTCACATACAGAAGATACGCGATAAAATCTCCAGGCGTAATCGCGTCTTTAATCATGGCAAAACTTCCGAGGAAGACGATCATCACGTACATCACACCGTCGAAGAATTTAGTCACGCTTCGGAAACCCGCCATGCTCTTGAAGCCCGCTTTTTTTGCATCCAAGAAAAGCGCATTGCCTTCGCTAAAACGCTCCTGCTCGATGTCCTCGTTCGCAAAGGATTTGGAGACGCGAATGCCCAGCAGGCTGTCCTCCACGTGGGCGTTAATCTCGCCGAGCTGGCTACGCTGTAGCTTGAAAGCCGTCCTGAGCTTGTCGCGGAATTTCATCGCGAAATAGAGCATCAACGGAATCATGGCGAAGAGCACCAGCGTCAGCGGAACGTTCACCTGAATCAGAATGACGAAGGAAATGACGATTTTAACCCCTGCAATAAAGTATTCCTCAGGGCAGTGATGCGCGAACTCCGCGATGTCGAAGAGGTCGGTTGTGATTCTCGAAATCAGCTGACCGGTCTTGTTTTCGCTGTAATACGAATAAGACAGCTCCTGAAAATGCTCGAAAAGATCGCGTCGCATGTCGGTCTCAATCATGGCGCCCATCACGTGGCCCGTGTTCTGCATGTAGTAGTTGGCCACCACGTCAATGATTCGCAGAATCAGGTACAGCAGTGTAATGCGTATGACCAGATTCATGGTCAGGTCCGCTGGATGATAGGACACCGTATTTGTGATATATCGGATGATCACCGGCAGTACCAAGTCGCACACGCTTGTGAACCCTGCGCACACCAGGTCGAATACGAAAATCCCGAGATATGGCTTGAAATACGGCATGAAGCGCTTCAATAAATATTTGGTCGGAAGTGTATGGTTCTTCATAGTTTTAGTTGCCTCCATTACTTACATGTTAATTGTAACGAATCGCCATGCGAATTTCAAATCGGGCAAAGAAGGAATCCCCAAAGAGCCCAATGCAAAATCGGGCCACCCGGCGGTTGTTCTTGCAAACAATTGACGTATAATATAAGCTAATTACGTAATTCGACATGATTCGACGAATTTCGACATAACTCGACATAATTCGACGAATTTCGACATAATTCGACATAGTTCGACGAAATTCGACATGATTCGACGAAATTCGACATAATTCGACGAATTTCGAAAAACCAGACTCACGAAACGAAGCGAGAAAGCGAGAAACAGAATGCCAAGATTTTTTGTAGAGCCCGACCAAGTAAGCGGTAACAAAATAATAATTGAAGGTAGCGATGTCAACCACATCACCAAAGTCCTGCGCATGAAGATAGGCGAGGAACTCATGGTGTGCGACGGCACAGGCTTCGACTATTTTTGCACAATAGCAATGCTCGAAAGCGACGCGGTTTTCTGCGATGTGTGTAACAAATGGGAATCCTATTCGGAGCTTCCTGTCAAGGTGACGCTTTTCCAGGGACTGCCAAAGGCCGACAAAATGGAGCTGATCATCCAGAAAACGGTCGAGCTTGGCGTATACGAAATCGTGCCTGTGGCGATGCAAAGATCGATAGCAAAGCTTGACGACAAGAAGGCGGGGCGGAAGATCGAGCGCTGGCAGAGCATTTCCGAAAGCGCGGCAAAGCAGGCGGGAAGGGGAATCATCCCAAAGGTCACAGAGCCGATGAGCTTTGCGGAGGCTCTCGAATACGCGAAGGAGATGGATTCCATAATTGTTCCTTATGAGAACGCGAAGGGGATTTCTTATACAAAGGAAGTGATTAGAGAAGCGAAGGCCTGCGCGCGCCTTGCGATTTTCATAGGGCCGGAAGGCGGTTTTGCGGACAGCGAAATCGAGAGAGCCAAGGAGGCCGGCGCAAAGCTTGTCACCCTCGGCAACAGAATATTAAGAACCGAAACCGCCGGCATGGCGACACTGGCGATACTGATGTACGAGTTCGAAGCGTAAGCTTCGAGCTCTTTTTTTAGTGGCGGTGGCGACGCGGTTTGAGCAAAAGTAGTGAAAATCGGCCTCGAACCTCGCGATTTTCACTATCGATTCAAATCCCAAGCCCGCTTCGAGCGGATTCAGTCCAGCTCGTCGGGCGCTGGGCTTGGGACTATTAGTGAAAATCGGCCTCGGAACCCGCGATTTTCACTATCAATTCAAATCCCAAGCCAGCTTCAAACCGCCCCGCGCTGGTTCGTCAGGCGCTGGGCTTGGGCTTAGTAGTGAAAATCGGCCTCGAAACCCGCGATTTTCACTATCGATTCAAATCCCAAGCCCGCTTCAAGCTGATTCAGGTCGCCTCGTCAGGCGCTGGGCTTGGGCTCAGTAGTGAAAATCGGCTTCGAAACTCGCGATTTTCACTATCAATTCAAATTCCAAGCCCTCTTCAAGACGAATCAGGTCACCTCAACAAGCGTTGGGCTTGGGCTCAGTAGTGAAAATCGGCCTCGGAACCCGCGATTTTCACTATCGATTCAATTCCCAAGCGTACTTCAAACCGCCCCGCGCTTGTTCAGCAGGCGCTGGGCTTGGGCTTAGTAGTGAAAATCGACCTCGAAACCCGCGATTTTCACTACTAATTCGATTCTCAAGCCCGCCTCAAGCCCGCCTCAAGCCCGCTTCAAGCCCCAAGAATCGGCAACGCCCAAAAATATAAAAATTTAAATGTACCGACCCCCCCCACAAAAGTTAGACCAAAAATCTAACGATTGGGGGTCGGTATATATCGATGTCCCATACTGCGTACAAAATGATATCTGATTCACCAGAATAATAATCACCCGGAGTAAAGTATGTTCCATCTAAAGCTGTTCCGGTTCCTCCGATTTCCCATTTATATAATGGCGAGGAGTTTGTTCCGAAATTTTTAAAGTGGTGCCCCACGAGTTGCATCGTATCTGGATAATCTTCAATTTCTATAGGATTTTTTCCGATTTTTCCGGTTTTAGCAGGCGCTCCCGTTCCGCCTGAAGCGTCATAAGTTACGTAATACCATTTATCAATTTCTACATCATATCCAGACCTCTTAACCATAGTGCCTGTATAAGTATAGTGTGTCCTATATCTTTTTTCAGTATTATATCCCGTATATGGCCCGCCGGTTTTGTATGTTTCTGTACCGGTTTTTTCGAATTTCTTTCCTCCCTGTTTTGTAGCATACTGTGGGTAATACCTTTGTTTATCTCTCCTAGATTGACCGTTATAAGCTGTTGACATAGCTTTTGCCTCATTTTGTGCCCGTACTGTTACGTTTTTACCTTTTCCTCCAGCTCCACCTGAAGGATAGAAGAGGTATACTTTCCAATTGTATGTATAGTATCCAACATCTCTGGTTGCATACGTGTAGTAAGTATATGGAACTTTTTCATAATAGGTTTCTACCCATGAACCCGAGCCCGAAGCTTCAAAAGCCGTAGCCAATACGGAGTCTTTCGGTTTAACTGTTATTGTGTATGATCCGTTTGATGTATAAGTGCTTCCGCTATACCAAGTAGTAGAGGCAGATTTGAGGGATATCGCTCTCCTATCATTTCCAACAGAAAGATATCCGGTTATTTTTGTACAATCATCTTTTCCGTTTGGAGTTGCTTTTATCGTATATTTTACTTCGGCTGTTGTTTCGCCTGTTCTGGTTACATCTGTATATACTTGATATGTTACTCCTGGTGAGCCCGAGGTAGA
>CAVAIH010000109.1:0-3788 GCA_963588675.1 Sphaerochaetaceae bacterium
CTGAGCTTCGGCGCTTGAGGCGCATACAAATCAGAATAACAACGGCACACTGCGCACCTGCACGGCGTGCCGTATATTATGTGCCGTATAAGATAACGGCACGCCACCAAAATAATTTTACAAGAAACGAGGTAACCCGAAATATGAATCTCCCCATCGCGCTTGCATTTCTATTCTTCGTCGGTTCGTGCTTCGGCTGGGTGCTGGAGCTTTTCTTCCGCCGATTCCTATCCAAGCGCAATCCCGAAAAAAAATGGATCAACCCCGGCTTTTGCACAGGCCCGTATGTCCCTTTGTACGGCTTCGGCCTTTGCGTACTTTTTCTCTTGACCTCGGTTGACGGCAAAGTCCTCATTGAAGACTCAATCTGGGGCGAGGTGATTCTTTTCTCCGCGTCCGCAGTTGCGATGACTGCCTTGGAATATGCGGCGGGAATTTTCTGCCTGAAGGTGATGAACGTCCGCTTGTGGGATTACAGCAGTGAGTGGGGCAACGTGCAAGGCATAATTTGTCCGAAGTTTTCGCTGGCGTGGGCAGTGCTCTGCGCCGTCTACGCGTATCTCGTGCATCCGCACATCCTGCATGCGCTGACGTGGCTGTCCAACAACCTGGCGTTCTCGTTTTTCATAGGGCTTTTCTTCGGCGTATTTATAATCGACTTCGCCAACTCCGCACAGCTCATCGTCAAGCTCAGAAAATTTGCGAACGACAACGATGTCATCGTGCACTACGAGAACATCAAGACGCACATCCGCATGGTGCAGGATCACGCGTCGCAAAAGGCTCATTTCTTCCGACCTTTCCGTTCGGAACAGCCTTTGAGCGAGCACCTCAAGGAAATGATTTCCACTTTCGAGGCAAGAAAGCACAGCAATTAGATAATGTAAAAGCATATTTGCCAGTTGCATCGATTGATAAATTTTAAGAAAGCAGTCGCTTGTATTGTGGCTAAATATAGGCTATAATGTAGCCACAAGAAAGGAGTTGATTCTATGCAGATTATTCCAATGCGTGATTTAAAGAATACGGTTGAAGTAGAGCGCCGTTGTTCAGAAGAAAACGGTCCTGTATTCGTAACCAAGAATGGATACGGCAGATTGGTTGTTATGGACATCGATTATTACGAAAGAACTATGAGAAAGATGTATGAAGCAACAACAATCCTGGATGGTTTGGAAGACGTAAGATCAGGAAACATCATAGACGGAGACAATGCAATTTCTAATATAAGGAGCAAGTATGGCATCTAAATTTGGATATCGGCTGACCAAAAGAGCAGAGTCCGATTTAGATGGGATTGTCTCGTACATCGCAGTTGAACTTGCAAATCCACAGGCGGCATCTGTTTTCGTAGATAATGTGCAGGATAATATTGAAGAAGCAAGAGTTTTTCCTGAAAGTGGCTCTCTTGTACACAATGAATTTCTGCAAGTAGAGAACGTGCGAAAGAAATTGGTTGGAAATTATATCATGTACTATCTTCCAGATACGGGAGAAGAAAGAATTTACGTCCTACGTATTGTATATGGCAAACGAAACATGGATGAGATTCTTAAAAAACTGAATATTTAATTACTCAAGCACCGATCACAAGTTGATCGGTGCTTTTACAGTTTTCCGCCGAACACAGGGAAAAAGCTATGCTCGCCGTAATCCTTGATTCGCTCTGTAGCCTTGAGAATCTCCATGTCAGCAGACGAAATCTCAAAGCCCACATCCGCATTTTCCTTCATATGCTCAGGGTTTGCCGTCTTGGGAAGCGTCACCATTCCAAGTTGAAGATCGTAGCGAATGCACAGCTGTGGAATTGTAACTCCGTATTTTTCGGCCATCTTGGCGATTTCGCCATTCTTCAGAGCCTCGCCGTGTGCCACAGGTGAATAAGCCTCCATCACAATGCCCTTTTTCTGGCAAAAATCAATCAGCTCCAGAGGCGAGTTGGAAATATGGCAAAGCACCTGATTGACCATCGGCTTAATCTCGGCCGTCTCCCACAGGCTTTCAATATCCTCCTGCAGGAAATTCGAAACTCCAATCGCGCGAAGCTTGCCTGCCCTGTAAGCGTCCTCGAGCGCCCTCCACGCCGAACGATTTCCCTCTACATAACGGTCCTCGCTCTGATTCACCTTATCCCAAGGCTGTGGGCTGTGGATAATCATCATATCGAGATAGTCGAGCCCCATGTCAGCGAGCGTCTTGTCAATGCTCGCCGAAGCCGACTCGTAAGTTTTGTGCTCAGCGGCAACTTTTGAAGTAACAAAAATCTCTTCTCTGGCCACCCCGCAGTTGCGAATTCCCTCGCCCACGCCGTGCTCATTTCCATAAGCCTGCGCCGTATCTACATGACGGTAACCCATCTGCACGGCGGTTTTGACAGCCTCCTCTGCTTTGGCATCGTCCACGAGCCACGTGCCGAGCGCCAGCACAGGTATCTCTACCCCATTGCTAAGTTTTTGCTTTTCCTGAAAAATTTCCTGAACCATCGATTATTCCTCCGTCCACACTTCCTTCGCAAGGTTAAAAACAGCCCACGCTTTAGGCCAGCCTGCGTAAAAAGCCACGTGCGTGACAACTGCCGAGATTTCCTTCTTCGTTACGCCGTTATGCTTCGCGGTCTGAAGATGATACTTCAAAGATGAATCCGTGATGCCCTGAGCCATCAAAGCAACCACCGTTATAATGCTGCGCGTCTTCAGGTCGATGTCCTCGTTGTTCCAGTTCTCTCCGAAAAGCACGTCATCGTTGAAATGCGCGAACTCTGGAGCAAATTCCCCGAGCGCGTCTCTCCCCGCTGTCTGAACTATTTTTGCCATGATTTTTTCTCCTCTCGTTTGCTGATCGTTTGCTGAATTTGCTATTTGAAGCACTGCGTCGGTCTAACCTAACTGGCCGTATTGTTCGTCGGAAACCGGCTCGCACCACTCGTTACTGCAATTCTCGCCTGGTACTTCAACAGCGATGTGCGAGAACCAGCTGTCTTTCTTCGCGCCGTGCCAGTGCTTGACGCCCGCAGGAATCATCATAACACTTCCCTCGTGCAGGCTGACAGCGTCTTTGCCCTCTTCCTGATACCAGCCCTCTCCTGCAGTGCAGATGAGCAGTTGGCCACCACCGCTTGTGGCGTGATGAATGTGCCAGTTGTTGCGACAGCCAGGCTCGAAAGTCACGTTAGCGGTGAAGAGCCCACTCTTCGGATCTGTGAGCGGATTCAAGAAAGAATCGCCTATAAAATATTTAGCGTAAGCCGTGTTCGCCTCGCCCGTGCCGAACATATTGTGCTTCTCGAAAATGTCTTTTTCTGCAAATTTCATAATTACACCTCCATGTAAATTCGCGCCTTGATGCGCGTGCTGTGGCGCGCCCTGATGCGCGTACTGCGGCGCACCCTGATGCGCGTGCTGTGGCGCGCCTTGAGGCGCGTATTGTAGCGCGCCTTGATGCGCGTACTGCGGCGCGCCTTGAAGCGCGCGTAATCGCTGCCCTTTGGATTGCAAACTGCGGCGCACCCTGATGCGCGCGTAATCGCTGCCCTTTGGATTGCAAACTGTGGCGCGCCTTGAGGAGCGCGTATTGTAGCGCGCCTCTTGATGTGCTATACTAACTATACTCCCTGAACCTGACTTTAGGTCAAGGGTTTTTGAAGCATTTTTGAATATTATTCGGTGATTTCAAGCGGTTTATCCGCCGAAATAAGCTCACGAAAGCTTGAGGCGGATAATTCTTCCAGATGTTTAAGCGGTTTATCCGCCGAAATAAGCTCACGAAAGCTTGAGGCGGATAATTCTTCC
>CAVAIH010000110.1:0-3777 GCA_963588675.1 Sphaerochaetaceae bacterium
AGTATGAATAGCAATTAGTGCAAGAGCCTTCCTCGCTGTTTCCTGCAATCGTAATGGTGTTCGAAATTCCAGCACACCTAATATATCCAGTTCCCCAACTTGTATTTAAATCTGCATAAAGATGTGAACCTGCATAGGAGTTACTTATCGTACCGTAATTTACTCCAGCAAGACCGCTTGTAGCCACAGTAGGTGTGCGAACCAACCAGCCTATGGATACAAGTATATTATTAAAGCCTACATACTTACATACAGAATACGACTTATCTACCTTTGCATTCTGACCGACCATTCCGACAAGTCCGCCTACTGCCATATTCTCATCAAGGAAGTTGAACTCCCAGAACGACCCTTGGCCTTCTACTTCGACAACATAGTCTGAAATACTGCAGTTATTTAAGGTAGCGCTACCATCGAGTCTGCCTGCAAGTCCACCTACTGCAAAGCCGTTTCCACTACCGCCATCTACGGAATTTACATAAATTCTTCCGGAAGAATTAACTGTACCACTAGCATCGGTACTGCTGGTCTTTGCAAGCATATTGATATTCTTAAGCTCACCGTCTGTTACAGTTCCGAACATTCCAATGAAGCTACTGTTACTTCTTTGTTCAGTGAGCTTGTAGTCAGCTATAACAAAGCTATCTCCATCATAGGTATACTTGAATGGTGTGGAATCGTTACCTATCATCTCATTTGCATAGGTTCCGCTCTCGAAGCTGATGTTCTTATTCCTGTAGCTTTGCGTATTGTATGTGCCGAAGTCTATATCAAGCTCCTGCTTGTATGTCAGGTCATCTGGCAGATTTCCGCTGTTCTTACTGCTGTTCCAGTAGTAGCTCAGCTTGCCGAGCAGATTGAGCTGACGAGCAGACCTGATTATCAGTGTATTGCTGTCAGGCGACTTTCTGTTAGCCTCTACAGATGTATCCTTAGTGCTTATACATTTAGCAAAATGAGGATTGTAGAAGAATGTTACAGGCTTCTTGAATTCCTTGCCGTTAGCCTTTGTAATTACAAGCTTGTCGTAGAAATTGCCAGACTTGCTGAAGGTGCTTCCGCTAACGCAGTTGTATTGCAAGCTGAACGGCATGAGATATACATTGTAAATCCTTCCTGTCTTGTCATCTGTTAGAGTACCGTTAGGCGTGAAAACTTCGGAGTTACTGCCGTTATTTACATTTACATTGGCATGCTCTACGCCATTGATTGTATATGTGATTTTGCTCGTCCACTTCTCATCCTGATCAGTCAGAACTGCATATCCGTCCTCGACGAGATACTTGCCATTTGCCTGATCGTTAGGCTCGTAATTTCTAAGTGTATTTATTCCGAGCTGTTCGCTGTAATAACCGTAGCTTCCATCCTCGTATTTCTCGTAGTATACAAGATATGCGCTTTGCTCGATCTGGTCAGCCTTTGCATAGAACCAGTCGCCGTAATGCGATACTATTGCATCTTTTCCAGGTACCTGTACAAAATCCTTGAATGGGAAGTAAGTAAGACTACTGTCATAAGGATGTGAGTTAGCTTCTCTTGCGCTATCCTCAACAAGCTCAGGCTCAGCAGTTGCAGTTGCGCCATTTGCTGTTCCACTAAATTGCATATTGTATTTAGTATATTTCGTGCCGTCGGTTTTCGTTCCTTCTTCGAAGCAGAAATATACACAATCTGTAAATATCGTATTGGATGAATTGTTTGCGGTATTACCGAAGGCGCAAGCGTTGCTGTTGATGGTATCTTTGTCACCGTAATTTACAGTTCCGTATGACTTGCAAGAAGTGACCTTGCCACCGCTTGCATATCCGACAAAACTACCTGCCTTACTGCTATTCGCGGTCTTCTCGACAACATCCGAAGTCGAGTAGCAGTTCTTAACAGTTCCGCTTTCGAGGCTACCGATAAGGCCTCCTGCATATTCACCTGCTTCTATGTCGCCCGATGAATAGCTCTGCTCTATTGAAGCTGAAGATGAGCCGTCAAGAGCAACAGATCCGATAAGTCCGCCGACATTGCTACTTCCTGCTCCAGGCTTCGAGTTGACAGCGGAGAAGCAGTTAACGATGTGCGCATCCCCTTCTGCCCTGCCGATGAGTCCGCCTATGTTGTCATAGCCTTTTGCTTTTACAGAATATTTAGCGAGCTGGTCGGATGTGACACCCTTTGTCTTGTGCGAGGAAATGTCGCTCAGAAGATAAGCACCGCAGTGGTCAATCGTACCGCCAAGCACCTGTCCGACAAGCGTTCCGACATTGCCACGGCCATCGACCGCTGTATTTACAAGGCGAACATTTGAAATATCGCATTTTGTCTGCGCGAAAAGTCCCGTTCCAGTAGAAGCGCCATCGCTTTGTCCTGCAACGATATTGTAATTTCTTATTTCATTTCCCTGACCGTCAAAGCTTGCAATTGGGCTATTGCCGGCAAAGAAATACGAATTGCTGATAGACGTAAATTCGTCGAAGTCAGGGCTTGCCTCATCCTTCTCCGTGCTGTCAAAATCTATGTCTTCGGTCTGGATAATCTTAAGTGTAGGATCAGCATACCTCGAGTCTGCCGAGCGCTGATTATATGCCGTAACGAAAGGAGTTACATTTACTCTGTCGTTTCTCAGGTTGTTGAGATGACGGTTGTTCGCAATTCTGATGGTGGTTGTGTCGCTTCCGTCAGCGTAAAGGCTGTTGAAGCTCATGGTCTTAGCCGAACATTCGAGGCTTGTGCGAAGTTCTCCCTTGCTGTCCTCGATTATAAGTCTTACCTTTGCGGTGATATTCTCGCCAGGAACAAGCCCGAAGCTCGAATCCGCGTCAGCGTCTGAATAGCTGAATCTTAAATCCTCGTCAAGCGAGTCGAGAATGTATCTTATAGTCTTGGACCCGTCGGCGTTCGTTATAATGTTTTTGCCATCGATTCGGAAGGACGTGTTGCCACTATTGCTCGGATCGATGCTACCTGTGCTTGTGAAGCCAATCTCGTCCTCGAAGGTTTTCCCGTCTTCGTCTGTAAGTTCAATGCAAAAAACAGGCGATCCTGTTATGATCTCTGCGTCGCCGTTGTAGGTAAGCTCGATTGCAAGTTGCTCGCCGTTAACTACCTCAACGTCAGTATTTGTAAGCTCTTGGTATTTCTTTCCTGTCTCAGAGCCTCCATAATATCCGACCAAATAGGTCTCTCTGCTCTCCTTGTCTCTATTCGAATACAAAGAATCCTTGTACAAGTAATCGAGCGTACGACCTTCGTCGTTCTTGCTTACTTTCTCTTTATAGAAAACACCATAGACCTGGCCGGTATATGGGTTGGCCTCGATGATGTAATCGCCGGTAATTTGGGATTCTGTCTCGGAAGGAAGCACATAGGACATGAATTTGAGAGTTGCATCGTTAGATGAACCGTAGTAGATGTTCTCCCAGTTAGAATTTACCGCTGTGCCGTCATCGCTCTTCTCATAATCCGACGGACATTCTTTGAAAATCTTGATAGATGTTCCGGTCTGTGTGGATGCGTCCTCAAGCGCCGACTGGAAGCTGTCAAGATAGCCGGAGGCCTTCTGGTAATACAGCTTGTTCTGTGCGGAAATATATATCTCTTTGGCCATGTTGTCGGCCTTGGTCATATCGAGCTTCTTGTTAAGGCTAACGATTCCGGGCACGCTAACTGACATCAGGACTATCAGTATCGCAAGTCCTGCCAGAATCTCCAGAAGCGTAAAACCGCTCTGAGATCTAATATTCAAATTGCCCTTTTTCTTAGTCAATCTCGCTCTCAATTCTTTGGTTG
>CAVAIH010000111.1:0-3757 GCA_963588675.1 Sphaerochaetaceae bacterium
TGAATGAAAAGGGAACTTCCTCGGTTCCCATCTTCACTTATCCTATTATCTTATTAATTTAATGTCTTAGAGATCCTCTGGATGCTTGTAGGTTATAAGGTCGTCAGCGATTTCCTTAGCTGCCTGGCTTACCGGTCTTTCGCACTGCTCATCTGTCAGTGCAGGCTTGCCATCAACGAGGTCTCTTGCTCTCTTAGCTGCAAGAACAACAAGTGTGTATCTTGAATCTGTCTTCTCATTAAGAACATTAACTGATGGATATAAAAGCATTTCCTATTCTCCCTTCTCTCTCTCGTACCTTGAAATTATCGATTTGACCTTGTCAGGCGTTCTGTGCTTCTCGGCATTCATTATGCTTCTCGTATCAGCAATCGCCTTATCAATCTCGTCGTTTATTATAAAATAATCATACTCGCCCATGAGCTTAATCTCGTTGAGGGCCTCTGCCAGTCTCGCTTCGATGACCTCGTGACTGTCCGTCTGTCGTCCCTCAAGCCGTTCTCTCAGTACGGCAAGGCTTGGTGGCAGTATGAAAACAAGCACCGTCTCAGGCATGGACTTTTTAACCTGCAGTCCGCCTTGAATGTCAATCTCAAGAATAACATCATGACCTCTGTCAAGCTTCTTGAGAACAGCCTCCTTAGGCGTGCCATACATATTGTCGTAGACCTTCGCCCACTCGAGCATCTTGCCCGCATCTATATTCGACTGAAATTCTTCCTTGCTTACGAAGAAATAGTGCTTGCCTTCCTCTTCGCCTTCTCTTGGCGCTCTTGTTGTCATCGAGATAGACAAATCAACATTATCTTCTTCAAGCAAAGCTCTTGTAATCGTTCCCTTTCCTGCTCCGGAAGGTCCCGAGAAAACATAGAGCTTACCTTTATCATGTGTGCTCATTCTTGCCTCCTATGTTGACAAATTATTATATCACATTTATTCGATATTCTGCACCTGTTCTCTTATCTTCTCTATTTCAGCCTTGAGCTCAAGCATCATATTTGTAATATCTCTGTCGTTCGACTTAGAGCCTATCGTATTAGCCTCTCTATTCATCTCCTGAATGAGGAAATCTATCTTCTTTCCGACAGCTTCCTCGTCAGATTTGATGAAGCTTCTCAGCTGGCTTGTGTGGCTTCCGAGTCTCACAAGTTCCTCTGTAATGTTAGCTTTGTCTGCAAAAACCGCAGCCTCAAGAGCTACTCTCTCCTCTGGTAGTTCAGCTACTCCATCAAGAAGCTCTTTGATTCTTTCTCTGAATTTGTCTGCGTATTCCTTCTCAAGCTGTGGAGCTCTTGTTTCAATTCTCGACTTCAAATCGTCAACAATGTCAGCTCGTGCCAGCAAATCCTCTGCAAGCTTAGCTCCCTCTGTCTCTCTCATGCTGATAATATCCGCAAGAGCAAGCTCTGTTGCCTTCATAATGCAGTTAAGAATTTCCTCTTCATTCTCCTCTGCAGGAGCACTCTTTATTACATCAGGCATCTTTGCGATCAAAGATAAGTCTATCTTTCCTGCCTCTAGATTGAAGTTTGCATCTTCCTCGCCTAGTTCACTTCTAAGTTCTTCTAGCGCAAAATAATATTTCCTTGCAAGATCCTTGTCGAGTCTTACGTCACTCTCGCTTGCCCCGAAAACATCAACGCTCACATTGATCTCGATTTTGCCCCTTGAAAGCTGTTTTTTTACCTCTGCCTTGAGTTTTTCCTCCGCAAAGGAATATTTCCTTGGCATCTTAACATAAATGTCGCAGAAACGATGATTAACGGCGCGAATCTCCACGGTAACTGTTCTCACATCGTCTCCGAACTGCCCTCTGCCGAAGCCCGTCATACTCTTTATCATATTTAATTATCCTCTTTCCCGAAAGCCCATCTCGATATTTTCTCTCGTCTTTCGTATCATTTAATTATATATTCTTCGGCAATTTAGGGTCAACATATACTGTAAGATTGTGTGTAAAAATTACCATTCCAGGCTTGGCACCATTCGGCTTCTTCACATACCTTATCGGAACATAGTCGACCGGCACCTGCGACGAGCCCTGCGCCTTGCTGTGATAAGCCGCAATGCTGGCAGCCTCGTATATGAGTTCCGCGCTGAGATCGTCAACGCTTCTGCCGTTATCCATTCGGATTACCACGTGCGAGCCAGGAATATCCTTCGTATGCATCCACACGTCGTTCTTGACCGCGAACTTCATAGTAAGCCAGTCGTTTTCTATATTGTTCCTGCCGACCAACACCTCTGTTCCGTCGCTCAGAAAATATTTAATAGGCGAGGGCTTGCTCTTTTTCTTTCTCATACCCGCCTTATTTCTGATCCTCACATATCCCGTCTTCGCGAGCTCTTCCCTTATATTCTCAAGTTCTTCGTCCGTCTGGGCCATATCCACGCTATGAAGCACGGACTCAAGATATTTAATATCCTGCTCGTTTTCCTCGAGCTGGGCCTGCTTCTCATGTATGGCCGTCTTCGCCTTAGAATATTTCTTGAAAAATCTCTGCGCGTTCTTGGAAGGCGACAGCTTCTCGTCGAGAGGTATCTCTATCTCCTTGCCGTCGTAGTAATTCACCAACTTCACGCTCTTTGCGCCCGGTTTGACAAGATGAATATTGGCAGTGAGTATTTCTCCATACAGTCTGTACTTCTCGGAATTCTCGGCATTGATCAAATCCTCGCCGAGCTTTTTTCTCTTCAAGCCGGCCTTATCCAGCGCAGTATGAACTGCCTTTTGCAAAGGAACTGCCTTCTGCCTTACCATATTCGAGCTCTCTCTATTGAAAAAGAAATCCTCCACACATTCACTGAGGCTCTCGTAGTAACTGTGCTCCAGACCCTCGTATTCGCTAAGGTCAGTAAGATGGAATTCCAAAGGCTTGTCGCCGTCGAAATAAATTCTCGGTCTTGCCTTTCCATCCTCGATGTCCTTCAGGATTCCGCACAAAATTTCCGCAGGCTCTCCTGTCGCCATCTGCCTTGCAATAGCCGGAGATATTCCGCCGACAGACGACATGATGAGCTTTGCGTCCTGCACTAACTGCGGTAGCTGTGGCGAAGTCGTCCCAGCCCCAAATTCCCTGAAGCCGATTTTGTCCTGTTTTGGCGGATACTGATAAATCACTCCCGGCAGAAGTTGTCTGTATCTGTTGACATCGATTGAGATTCTCTTAATGCTGTCGACAAGCTTACCGCTTTCAATATCCACAAGCGAAATATTTGAATGCTTGCCCATTATCTCGACAATAAGCCTTTTGCTGACCGTAAATCCGAGCTCGTTCTGAGCCTCGATATCAAATTCGAGTATTCTCTCAGATTCATACTGCCTAATCTCGGTAATTCTTCCGCCCTGAATGTGCTTTCTCATAAGCATGCAGAAGGTTGGTGCCTGTTCGGGGTTCTTGTATTTCTTATCCGTCAGGCATACTCTTGCGGACTGGCTGTTGCTCGACAGGAAAAGTCTGTAGTTGCCGTCCTTGGTATGTATTTGCAAGACAAGCTCCTCACTGCCTGGCTGGTAGACTTTCTCTATCTTGCCGAGCGTGAGTTTCTCGCTTAGTTCCTTTGCTATTCCGTATGTAATTATTCCGTCGTATGCCATAACTCCATTATACAAGAAAATTCAGAGAGAAAACAAAATGCGATGCCGACGCAGAAAAGCGCGACTCAGGTTGCTTGCAAGGCCTTCGATGAGGCCCGTGCTTAGCGATTGCACGACTTCTGCTACTGAGCGCGGCACGTGTTACTTGATGGATCTTTG
>CAVAIH010000112.1:0-3594 GCA_963588675.1 Sphaerochaetaceae bacterium
ACACTTGTTATTTTTGTGTCAATGTTTTTCGCTACTTTTTCTTGTTTCTTGATGTATTTATTTCTGTTTCAACGTTTATTCTGCGAGCCTTCTGTTTCCTTCAGCGATTTGGACTATTCCAGCCACTTAGGCCCTTTAACTTTTCTAAATAATCTAACTGTTTTCCGCGGCCTCTTTGTAGTGGCTGTAGCTGGTTATTCCGTCACCTGTATTCGGATGAGTATGTGTATAGATCATATCCCCGGCGAAGCTTGCAACGAGCACTGCGCAGAGCGGAATCAAAATGTTCAATTTGATCTTGGAGAGCATCCTTGCAAGCGCAGGCGCAATAATGTAGACAACTGCCATTCCGCCTATGGCGAATACGAGCAGACCCTCCGCGCAAATTCTTCCATTTATATTAAGGAAATATCCTGTGTAATCCCACCAGCGTGTTCCCTTGGTAACCTCGAGAAAATACGATGTGCTGTACTCGACTATTCCGCAGAGCACAACTGCAGAGAGTGCCTCGAGCGGAGGTCTGTCACGGAAGCGCTTGAGAACAAGGAGTATCAGTATCGCTCCTGCTCCGTATATCGGAAGCCATGGGCCGTGCAGTGTTCCTCTGTTGACAAATTCTCCGTCATTAACTATGTGAATCATTACTTCCCAAGTCCAGCCGACGAATGAGAAAGCAAAGAACATTGCTATGATATCCCACACGCTGTAGGTTCTGAGAGCGTTGAATTCTCTCATCATCTTCTTCGTCTTGTCGAGCTTGATGTTTCGCTCGCTCTCCTCCCAGAGCTTGTTCAATCTTGCAGGATATACCTCGCCCTCGGCACAGCGGTATACCTTCTTTATGCTGAGAGCCTCAGCCTCGTACTTCTCGTATTCCTTCTGAGTTGCTGTCGTTCCGATCCAAACGCCCAAGTTATCTGCGAAAAATTTCTTTGCTCCGCTGAGCCTTATTCTCTTTGCTTCGATTTCCTTCTCGCGCTCGAAAATGTCCGCGTATTTTCTCTCGATCAGACTCTTTTCAGGTATCTCGAAGAGGTAGTAGTCGTTGAGCTGGTCGATTCCGATGAGACGGCTCTCCTTGCATTCTTTTCTGATTACTGCATAGAATTCTGTATCCGACGCAAGCTTATATGGAGCCACGAAGAAAAACTGCAGGAATCCGAATGTCGCAAAAGACAGCATCTCCCATCCGACGAAGGTCACGTCGTATTTGAAAGCTTCCCATTTCCTGCCGTTCATCATCGTTCTTGAGAGCCTTATAGCTTCCTTAGGGTCGATGTCCGGATTCTCAGCAATGATGAAAGGAACAAGCCAATATGAATAGTATTTAATAGGTCCGCCGACTATAGTCAGGTTCCATAGGAAGAGTCGGAACTCCATTAAGAACATGCTTTTGGCCGCCTTAGTCCACTTGCCGACACTCTTGAACCAGAAGAAATGCGACGGGTCTACTTTTTCATAAAGCCTCGCCTCAAGGAAAATCCTCCTCATTACGGCCCTGTATAGATTGATGACAAAGAACCATATAAGGAGCAGAACAATCACGGCCGAGAGAACTAAGAGCGCTACCGTAAGCTGACTGCTCTTAACAACAGTATTGACTGCTTTTACAATCTGGACAAGCAAAGTGCCTGATGTAATATCGTTGGCAACTCCCGCGAGAATTCCGTACTTCCTTCCGAGAACGGCATTCGTAACTTTGCCCTTCTTGTATTTCTTCGATTCGTTGTCCGCGATTTTCTGAGCTTCATCGTAATTTCCGTCGTTCAGATTCTTTGAGAATTTCTGCGCGTTGGCAGTTGTCTCATTCGCGGTCTTGTTTGAATCCTTTGAAATCAGGGACATGATAAGAGTTCCCTCAAAGCCCGACTCCTGCTGTTCGATGCTTTCTAATCCTCTTGAGTCGCTCAGTGGTCTTGAGTCTACAAAATATCCCTTCTGCACGCCGAAAGCGCCTGCAACGGCAACGGTCAGCACGAGCAAAATATAGTGCTTCTTGAGGCTGGTCTTCGCCGACTTCTTCCACTCTTTGCGCGCCTCGTGCGTGTAGACCTTTCTTTCAACTTTTGTTCTTTCTTCTTCCATGTAAAATTGTTCCTTTTTCTTGAAATGATTGATTTGATTATCTTAACTTAATTTTCTTGAATCGGTCGATTCGATTGACTTGTCTTTCTCCCTGTTAATCCTCAGACTTGCTTAACGCCTGCTTGCTTCTGTCCTTAACCAGGTCTATGAAATGCTCTTCTATCGTAGGCAGAGGTCTGCCCTTTCGCCATACGAAAAGGTAATTTATGTATTTGTCGTCGCCGGCAAGTTCCCTCGTCACCAAGTGCGGTCCCTGCATGAATTCAGATTTCGGAAAAACGCTTACGCCGAGTTCCTCGTCGCTGAGCATGCTCGCGTTGATGAGACTGTCCGCCTCGCAGACAATGTTAGGCTCGCTTCCTATCTGCCTGAACCATTTATATATCATATCAACGGCGGCTCCCCGTCTTGGTACGATGAGCGGTTCTCCGACAAGTTCGCTAAGTTCGATGTCGCCCTTTTCTTTGGCTAGAGGATGATTGGCGCTCATGCTTACCGCAAGCTTCTCTCTTCCGACTGGAAAATTGTTAAGAAGCGAATGGTCGCACGGCTCCGTGATAACCGCGATGCTTATGAGACCGCTACGTAGCTTCTCTACAAGATCATCGCTGTTTCCCTCGATGATTCTGTATTTGACCTTTGGATAGCTCTTATTGAATTCCACAAGCCATTTGCCAAGAAGCGTCTGCGCCTTTCCATGAGCAAGCCCCAGCGAAATCGTCCCGGTCATTCCGCTCTTCATCGACAGAATTTCCGACTCAGCCTTCGCCGTCAGATTAAGGATTTCCTTAGCTCTTCTATAAAGAAGCTCCCCAGACTCCGTCAGCTTGAGCGACTTCTTGTCCCTGATAAAAAGCACAGTATCGAGCTCGTTTTCGAGATTCCGAAGTTGAATGCTAAGAGGCGGTTGACTCATGTTGAGCTTGGCCGCAGCCCTTGTAATATTAAGTTCTTCTGCTACCACTACAAAGTAGGACAAGCTTCTTATATCCATATAGTCTCCTTCTATTGGTCAGGCTTGAACAATCTCGGTCTGGCCCGATTGGCCTCGGGCCTCGAGCCTCGGCCTCAATCAGCCGAACGACCCGTTAGATTATACACTTTTTTCATGCTATAATTCCACCATGAGTACTAAATTATATACCGCCCCACTCGAGGGCGTAACAGGCTTCGCATGGCGCAAAGCCCATAGCGAGGTATTCGGCTGTGCCGACAAATATTTCTCGCCTTTTCTCTCGCCGACGGAGCACCATTCTTTTACAACAAGGGAGCTTCGCGACATCACGCAGGGTGAAAAAAATCTCGTGCCCCAGATTCTCGCATCGAAGGCCGACCATTTCGTATGGGCTACCGAGTATGTGATGGATCTCGGTTACAGCGAGGTTAACCTCAATCTCGGTTGTCCAAGCGGTACCGTCGTCTCCAAAGGTAAAGGCTCTGGAATGCTTCGCGACACCGAGGCGCTCGACAGATTCCTCGATGAGATTTTTGAAAGGCTCAGCGGAAGGC
>CAVAIH010000113.1:0-3556 GCA_963588675.1 Sphaerochaetaceae bacterium
GTCTCGTCTGGCATGCACCTGTACTCAGAATAATCGTCTATGCCGTATTCCGAAAAATCGAGATGAATTATCTGGTATATCTGGCCGTCTTCTCTAAGCGATTCCCACTCAAATAAAAGCGCCACAACGCCCATGAGCCTTGTGTCGGTGGCAGTGATTTTTGTGAGATGAAATTCGTTGTAGCTGTTATATTTTTCGGACAGCTTTCCCTCGACAACCATAAATTTCGGCATACTGGCACCTCCTTTGAAACATACTTTATTATACCCCAGAAATCGCGGATAATCGAGTCTGGAAATTGCGGATAATTGCGCCAAGCGAGCCTTGACTTAGCAAGATATGAGAATATAATAATAGGCGACAACCTTATTAAGAGCGGGGGAGGGAATGGGCCCAATGATCTCGCGGCAACCTCACAGGAGTGAAGGTGCCAATTCCCACGGGATCGGCCATATCCCGAAAGATAAGGAGAGTCTATGTGTCTCTCTGCGTGGCAGAGGGCATTTTTTTATGGCTTAGATTAAGCGAAAGGATTACATATATGAGAAAACTTTTTACTTCAGAATCAGTTACTGAGGGACACCCTGACAAAATCTGCGACCAGGTTTCGGACGCTATCTTAGATGCGATTCTCGAACAGGACCCAGATGCGCACGTAGCTTGCGAGACCTGCACAAAGACGGGCTTCATCATGAGCTTCGGCGAGGTTTCCACGACCGCAAAAGTCGACTACGAGGACATCATCAGAACCGTTGTCAAGGAAATAGGCTACGACTGCGACGAGGCATGCTTCAACGGAAATACCTGCAAGGTCGAGCTCAGAATCGAGGAGCAATCTCCAGATATCGCAATGGGTGTTGATGAGGCGCTCGAGGTTAAGGAAGGCGAGAAGGCTGATTCCTATGCTCTTATCGGTGCCGGCGACCAGGGAATGATGTTCGGTTATGCCTGCCGTGATACAGAGTCTCTTATGCCGCTTCCTATCGAACTTGCGCACAAGCTCGCTTTTCGCCTTGCCAAGCTCCGCAAGGACGGAACACTGGATTATCTTGAGCCAGACGGCAAGACTCAGGTAAGCTGTGAATATGAGGACGGCAAAGTTACAAGAATCGACACAGTCGTTGTTTCTACTCAGCACAAGGAATCCGCAAGTCTTGAGCAGATTCGCAAGGACATGATTGAGAAGCTGATTAAGCCAGCTGTTCCAGCTGAATATATAGATGAAAAAACCAAATTTTTCGTTAATCCGACAGGGCGCTTTGTAATCGGCGGACCGATGGGCGATTCTGGACTTACAGGAAGAAAGATAATCGTAGACACATACGGTGGCAAGTCAAGCCATGGCGGTGGGGCTTTCTCGGGAAAGGACCCTACGAAGGTTGATAGATCGGCTGCATATATGGCTCGCTATATCGCAAAGAACGTCGTTGCCGCAGGCATTGCCGACAGATGCGAGATCGAGCTTGCTTATGCTATCGGAGTTGCTAAGCCTGTATCGGTATTTGTAGATACATTCGGAACGGGAAAGATTGATGACGAGAAGCTTGTCGAGCTTATCAAGGCTAATTTCGACATGAGACCAGCTGCAATCATAGACAAGCTTGAGCTTAGAAAACCAGGCTACAGGAAGCTTGCTGCATACGGACATTTCGGAAGCAACGCTGAAGACAGAAAGTGGGAGCAGACCGATATGGCAGAGACTCTCAAGACATCTGCAGGACTCTAGTGGTGAATATAAGTTGTCACATCTGGTGATGCAGACATCAGACATTAATCTTAGGAAGACTTATAATGAAAAAATATGATTATATAATAATCGGAGCGGGACCTGCGGGAATCAGCACGGCACTTGAAATCAAGTGCCGTGATTCCAGTGCGCAGGTCCTTCTTCTTGAGAAAAACGATTCAATCGGACGCAAGCTCCGTGCGAGCGGAAATGGTAAGTGCAATATTTCAAATACTAAGGCGGAGCATTCAAGCGAGGTCTTGGATTTTCTCAAGCGCAACGGGCTTGCGGTCCGCATTTGCGATAACGGACTTGTCTATCCATATTCGGAATCAGCTGGTGATGTTGTAGCCCTATTTGAGAAAAGACTCCATGAAGAGGGTGTTGAGCTGAACTGCAATTCAACTGTTGAAGCGGTAGAGTGTGTGGAGGGCGAAGAAGGCGGTTTTGCCGTGACAGTTACCGACACATCTGTAGGCGCATCAACCTCGCCAGGCGCAACTGCGAAATCGCACTCGCAGGCAAACGCGCAATCCCGCGAGCCCGCACGCAAGACGACTCGATTTTTCTCGAACAAAGTCGTACTTTCCTGCGGAGGTAAAGCAGGTCCGCAGTTCGGAACAATAGGCGACGGATATCGCTTCGCAAGAAAGCTTGGCCACAGTATCGTCAGCGCCGTTCCTGTACTAAGCTCGGTTGAATGCGATGGACAGGACTGCGAGAAGATAGCCGGAATAAGAGCAAAGGGAAGAGTGAAGCTTTTCTTTGTTGATGGTGCAGACTACAGAGAAGTTTTCTCGGAGGATGGCGAGATCCAATTCACCAAATACGGACTCAGCGGAATCTGCATATTTAATATGACAAGATTCATGAGATTCGATAGATACCGAAGCGACTCAGGCTGTGAGATAGGCTTTCCAAGCTTTAGGATTCTCATCGACCTTTTCCCTGACCGGGACATGGCGGAGTATGAGTTCGAAGGCGTTCTCAGGAAAGGCTTGGCTGAATATGTCAAAGCCCATGGCAATGACATACACAGGCTCGAATTCAGACCGACTGGAATCAAGGGCTGGAAGGACGCGCAGTGCACATCGGGCGGTGTAAGCCTCGGCGAAATAGATTCTGCAAACTGTGAGTCGAAACTTGTGCCAGGCTTATACATTGCAGGAGAGCTTGCCGACTATGACGGCGCTTGCGGAGGATATAATATAAATAATGCCATTTATACAGGATTGAAAATCGCGGGCGCGGGCGCCAAGTAGCTACCACAAGTATTGACGCTACATCTTATTGAAACCGCTTATGCCTCGGTGTAGAATTATTAAAGAAAACAAGGCAGTATCGGACTCCAGAAAGGATTTTTTATATGAAGAGAAGTGATTATATTAGCTGGGATGAATATTTCATGGGAATTGCCAAGCTAGCGGCAATGCGCAGTAAGGACCCGAACACACAGGTAGGAGCTTGCATAGTTGACCAGAACAACATCATTCTGTCGACAGGATATAACGGCTTTCCTAAATGCTGTTCCGATGATACCTTCCCATGGGAGCGTTCGGCTGAAAAGGCTGAGGATACCAAATATCCTTACGTTGTTCATGCCGAGCTGAATGCGATTCTTAATGCAAATGGCAGGGATTTGAGGGGCTCGAAGATTTATGTTGCTCTCTTCCCTTGCAACGAGTGCGCCAAGGCTATTATCCAGTCGGGCATCAAGGAAGTCGTATATTTGTCGGATAAATACGAGAACGATCCAATGACACAGGCGTCGAAGAGAATGCTCAGATCGGCAGGCGTCAAGCTGACCAAATTCGAGCCAAGCGTTGAATC
>CAVAIH010000114.1:0-3547 GCA_963588675.1 Sphaerochaetaceae bacterium
GCACAACCCTCAAGAAAGACAAGTTAGAGGAGTTGTTCAAATGGTAACAGAGAAGCCGGTTTTCCTCTTCACGGGTTTTCTTGGATCGGGGAAAACAGAATTTATACAAGATACGCTCGAGAGCCCGGAGTTCGGTAACGACGGCAGAACGCTTCTGGTGGTCTGCGAAGAGGGCGAACTCGAGTACCAGCCTGAGAAGTTCGAAGGCCCTGGCGTAACAATCGTAAAAATCGCCAGCGAGGATGAGCTTCGCGAGGGCAAGCTCAAAAAATCCGCGGCCGGAGCGCTTTTTGACAGAGTAATCATCGAATACAACGGCATGTGGCCGTTGAGCGAACTCTGGGATGCGATGCCAAGGAACTGGGTAATCGCGCAGGAAATGTGCTTTTTCGACGCAACAACATTCCTCATTTACAACCAGAACATGCGCCAGCAGTGCTTCGACAAAATGTCAACGGCCGAGATGGTGATTTTCAACCGTTGCGAGAAGGGCTTCGACAAAATGCCTTTCCACAAGGAAGTGCGAATTGCCAACAGAAAGAGCCTCATCATTTACGAGTACGGCCCTGACGACCTGGAGGCGGACGACATCGAGGATCCTCTGCCATACGACATGAGCAAGAAAAACATCGAGATCGAAGATGACTGGTATGCGGAATGGTATAGGGACATCAACGAGAACGAAGATAATTACGACGGCAAGGTGCTGACTCTCAAGGGCAGGGTTGCCATCAACAAGGAACTTCCTGATGGAAGGTTTGCGTTCGGCAGACACGTGATGACCTGCTGTGAGGCCGACATCAAGTTCGCGGCGCTGATGGCTATTTGGCACGACACCTCAGACCTTGAGGTTGGCGATTGGATCAAAATCACAGCGACTGTTCGCATCGAATATGAAGAGGCATACGGCGAAAAAGGCCCTGTCCTCCATGTCAAGTCGCTCGAGAAATGCGACCCGGCCAAGCCAGAGGTTGCAACGTTCTAGCGCATCAATAATGAGAAAAAGATTGGCTTTGCGCCAATCTTTTTTCAGATATGCCCAAAAGTGGCGCGCGAAAGCGAGGGCTGAGACGCGAAACGAACGGCTGAAGCCGACTTTCCGTTCGTTTTTGAAGAAAATCGCTTCTGTCGGTGATTTTCAGAGGCATCAAAAAATTTTTTCCGTTCGTTTTTGAAGAAAAACGGTTCTGTCGGCGATTTTCGAAGACGTCAAAAATTTTTTTCCGTTCGTTTTTGATAAAAAACTACTTTGTCGGCGAAAATCGAGCGGAGGGAGGAGCTTTCCTAGTTAAGATTTCACCGATAGAGCTCAAAAATTGCAAAAACGAACGGAATTCGAAATGTGAACATTTTGAAAATCGCCGACACGGGGCAAAAATGTCAAAAACGAACGGAAATTCAAATGTGAACATTTTGAAAATCACCGACAGAGTCCCAAAATCGCAAAAACGAACGGAAAGCGAATAATTCCCATACAAACATATGTTCTTTTTTGAGATGATGTAGTATAATATGAGAGCAAAGCTCGAAGCGAGCTCGAACGAAGACCGAAAGGAGCTCGAGCGAAGTTAAAGGTGAGCTCGAAGGAAGACCGAAATGAGCTCGCGCGAAGTTCAAGGCGAGCTCGCAAGAAGCTCGCAACGAAATCGAAAGGAGGCGAAGATGGACGAACAGAGAATATATTTGGTCATAGATTTGAAGTCTTTCTATGCCTCTGTTGAATGCGTCGAGAGAGGCCTTGACCCGATGACGACGGATTTGGTTGTCGCCGACCCCGAGAGGACGGACAAGACGATTTGCCTTGCGGTATCACCATCGCTTAAGGCGAAGGGCGTCAAGAACAGATGCAGGGTTTTCGAGATTCCGAAACACCTCGATTACATAATGGCGGTTCCGCGGATGCAGTTATATGTGGATTACGCCGCGGAGATTTACGGAGTATACCTCGACTATATTGCGCCGGAGGACATGTATGTATATTCAATCGACGAGGTTTTCTTTGACGTGACGGCCTACCTTCGGACCTATAATTTCACGCCTCGCGAGCTGGCCCTTTTTCTAATGAAGGAAGTTGAGGAGAGAATCGGCGTCAGGGCGACCTGCGGAATCGGCACGAACATGTACCTTGCGAAAATTGCGCTCGACATCATCGCCAAATCCGCGCCGGATTTCATCGGATACCTTGACGAGAACAGCTATATCAACACGCTCTGGGACCACAGGCCGTTGACGGACTTCTGGAGAATTGGGCCGGGTACTGCAAAAAAGCTTGCGCGCATAGGCATCGATACGATGGCGGGGATCGCAAAGGCAGACGAGGACCTGATGTATAAGATTTTTGGGGTGGACGCGGAGCTCCTGATCGACCATGCCTGGGGAATCGAACCGACAACCATGGCGGACATCAAGGCGTACAAGCCAAGCACGAATTCGCTGACAAACGGGCAGGTTCTGATGCGAGATTACAGCTTTGAAGAGGCGAAGCTCATCGTCAAAGAAATGGTCGAGACGATGTGCCTTGATATGACAAGCAAGAATCTGATGTGCAAGAGCATGACGATCCTTGTGGGATACTCAAATTCCTATGCAATTCCAATGGCGCGCGGAAATGTTCCTCTTGTCGTGCCGACAAATTCGGCGGGAAGAATAGTGCCTGCGGTGGTCCAAGTCTACGAGAAAGTGACGAACAAGGACATACCAGTAAGAAGAATTTTTGTTTATGCGAATAACGTAACGCCCGTGTCGAGCAACAGACAGCTTACGCTTCTTGACATGCCTGCCGAGGAGCAGACCAGCCAGATAAGAAGCCGTGACGGCAAGGGCATAGATAAAAGAACCGAAGAGGATAAGGATATTGCCATGCAAAAGGCGGTTAATCAAATTAGGGAAAAGTATGGCAGTAACTCCATGTTCAAAGGAAGGGACCTCGAGGAACACGCGACGACTTTACAGCGAAATAATCAGATAGGAGGCCACCGCAAATGACGAACAGACCGAACCGCCCAAGCGGGCCGAATGGACCGATTAGTTCGAATGGCCCAAGCATCTCAAATCGTCCGAACAGACCGAACGGTGGCAAGGGCGCAAGAAGAACCAAAATGCCGATTTCGGAAAGAGCCAAGCAGTTCGCACCTTTTTCAGCAACTGTCGGTCTTGATTCGGCGCTGAAGAAGAAGGAAATCGAGCATTCGAGATGTAAGCGAATAGAGATGACAGAGGATAGCGAACAGGCCCTCAACAGGCAGTTGTCTGAGCTTTACGAAGGCGACATAATAAGCGTCACCTATTATAAGCGCGGGCATTATGACACGGTCCGCGGTGAAGTGCGGGAAATCAACGCCCAGCGCAAATACCTTGTTGTCGGCGACAGCGAGATTTACTTCAAGGACGTGTATAGGATTAAATAATTAAATAAATATGCTATAATAACTGAGGTGTGCGCCAGACGGCACAAGGCTGAAATCGGCGCACGGCGCGTATCGGCACAAGACTGTAAGCGACCGCAAAAGGAGGCAATTATGATTACCTTATATTTTCTTTGTAAGGC
>CAVAIH010000115.1:0-3514 GCA_963588675.1 Sphaerochaetaceae bacterium
GTTCGATAAATCGGGATTTGATGAGTTCATCTAAGAGTTCTCTTTGTCGCTCGTAGTTCTGTTTAACATTCCTAATGTGTTCAAATTTCGCAGCAATTTTCTTTTGTTTTGAAATTTCAGGGAGTGGAATTATAATATCCTCTACTATATTTTTCGAAATCTCTTTAAATGTTGCTCCGCGCCCAAGAGAATTCAAATAATCCGTTTTACAGGACAAGAAGCAATAGAGATACTTATTATTAATTCGTGAAGAGCAAATTAAATTCTTGAATCCCTGATTGCAATACATTTCGCATCCAGCAATTGCGGTTTTTCCAATTGGTGCACGAGATGAAAGAATTACTGTACCTGCAGGAAATGATCTCAAGCTTGTATCGCTAACTGCTTTTGTCGTTATATGACGTATAGAATCACGGATTATGTAACTGCTTTCATTCAGTTCAGCAGGCGTTATCCATATAACATCACCATCCCAATACTCTGGAATATTGCTTTTAGGTGTTGATCCAGAAATCACTGTACACACATCGCCAAGTCGTACATATTCAGCCATCGCACTATATCCCCTTTCAGTCCTGACTATAGATTTTTATTGCGCCACAGCCGCGTAGCTCTTGTTATCAATCCGTTACAATTTGCTTGCTATTCTTATCAATTACATTTTGAATTAATGTCGCAAAAGCGTTACCTTCTGTTCTGTAACGAACAAGGTATTGCTTTGTCACAGGAAACATCTTTCAAAAAAGAGAGCCTGCCCTTCGGCAAGCTCTCATCTACACGTAAGCGATATTCTACGCTTTGCAGCACCCCGTCGCTTGCGGAGGCTAAACATACACGTTCATCATATTCTAGCCGTGATGATCGACAAAGCTATTAACTCTACTCTTAGTGTAACAAAAAACCGATTTAAAAGCAAGATTGCCCCTACAGCATCCCCCTCAGTTCCTTCAGCCCTACCACATTTTATCGCACCGCTGCAGCCTAGCCTATCCAATTGTCCCTTTGCAGCTGCTCCAGAAGTCCGCTGCAGCCTTCCGAAATATCCTGCCATGTTTCCTCAAAATCACCGGTATACCACGGATCCGCCACTTCTCCTGGATGATTTGTAAAATCCATCAGCAGATGGATTTTATGCGCTGTATCCTCTCCAAGCATACGCTTGAGGTTTCGCAAATTATTGCGATCCATCGCGATCAGCAGATCATAGTGCTCATAATCCTTGTGGGTAAGCTGCCGCGCGGTCTTTCCCACGCAGGAAATGCCATGCTCAGCCAGCTTGCGTCGTGCTGGCGGATAAACAGGATTCCCGATTTCCTCTGTGCTGGTCGCCGCGGATGCGATCTCAAACTGCGCCTCCACACCGGCCTTCGTTACAAGGTCCTTCATTACAAATTCAGCCATCGGACTGCGGCAAATATTGCCGTGGCAAACGAAAAGTATACGAACCACGTTATTCTTCCTCCCTTAACTGCCCTGAAATGCACTTTATTTATTGTATTATATTCTGCGAGAACTGACACGGTATATTCTCGTAGATCTCCGTTAAAAACCCACAACGAGCTCTCGCAGTTACCCACAATGAGTTCTCGCAGTTCTCCGCCGAAAACCCACAATGAGTTCTCGCAGAATATTAATAAGTATAATAAGATTAGAAAGTAGTCGTTCCGACACTTGCTTATTTATGCTCTGCCAAACAATACAATGCATCATTAAAAAAAATCAGCACAATCCCGTTAAAAGTCAAAATGTGTGTCTCTTGTGTGTCTCTTGGTTGGTATAATACGGACAGAAACAAAGAAAAACACGCAGAAATGCAACAAATAAAAGGAGAAAAGTCATGTCTGAAAAAGCAAGAGAAATCGTTAATAAGTTTGAGAATGTCAAGAATAATGTGGTAGTGCCATTTGACACTTACCATTTCGATAATCCGTTGGCGTTAGATATCAACGTCAATATGGAAGATTTTGTATCAAGTCTTTGCACACTCTTTCAGTTGGATAAAGAAAATAGTTTGGATGCTGATGATAAAAAGGCTTTTGAGGATGTGAAAAAGACTCTCAGAGCGTCTGATGAGGCAACGTCGGTACATATCGCTATCCAGAATGCCCTCTTGGATAGACTGGTTAATGCCAATGGAGACCTCACAAGTGAATATTTCAAGGATGCTGCTCTATACAGTGAGCTTCTTAATGCTATCTCCGGCGAGAATCTTCAGAATAGCTTTAAAACCGCTCCGGCTAATGATAAGGTGGCGAAGTTCACAAAAAATAATGGCGACAAGCTGTATAATACATGCGTTGCACTTCATACCGCTGAGAAGAATGGAATTAATTCAAGTGCTATTCATTCAGTCAAGCAATCAAGATTCATGCGTCCTTATCTGACCGCAGCGTATAACGTTGAGAAGACGAATCTCATGACGAAGGAAGAGAAAGAGTCGCTCGAGAAGAATATTTCAGCTTTGGAGGCAAAAACCAAGGCGGAACTTGACAATGCAACGAAAGTAGCAAAGGAGAAAAATGAGGGAGTAACAGAATGGAAGAATGGTGTTATTAATGAGAATATTGAAGCTTTCAATGCAGCACATACAAAATTGAAGGCGAAGGGCTCTTCCTATGATGCGCTAAAGAAAGTAATGGGAAATGACCATGAGGAGCTGTTCAAGAATCTCGATAAAATCATGAAGAATCCGTCACTGTCGACTGATGATCTAAATAATCTGAAAGCTTGCCAGAAGATTGTTTCTGATGCAATTTCTCCGATCCAGCAGTATGTCAATCAAAAGAAGGCGAACAGCTTTTTTACCAGCAGATTCGGATTAGGCAAGGAGCGGATTAAGGCAGCTGAAGAAGTGATTAAAGTGCTGACAAAAATGGCTGACAGTCTGTCGAATGTAGAGCAGGCCATCTGGAACGAGAACGAGGTTATTAAATCAAACAATGAAATTATTGAAGGCCTTAAGAATGACTCCAAGAAGTGGCAAGACAAGAGCACTGCATTGAAGCAGGGTAAGCTTACAAATTTTAAGTCTTTGTCGAATGAACTTGCAAAGGATACTGAGAAGTATGATCGTATGGCAAATATTACGGCTGCGAAAAAGGATGGCTGGGAATTTGTTCATAAGGAAAAGAATAGTAAGGAACTATAATGTACAGCGATTAAGCTTGTGTTTTTCAAAATAAATTGTGCTAACCTTCAAAGAAAGCGGAGAGATTTTATCTCTTCGCTTTCTTGATAAATACGCCGTGTTCATAAAATTAACCTTTCGTTTGTCATGGGCTTCCTCCCACTACCTTTAGGTGGTGGGAGGAAGCCCTTTTAATTATGTTAGCTACCCTTGGCCCTCGATGTATTTTTGTATCGTTGCTTGCGATACTTCTCCTATGCTGCAAGCAAAATACCCATCAGACCAAAATACCCGCTTCTTCCAATACTGCTTGGATAAGAAGTTGTAGTACTTCTGCCACAAATAATGCGTTGTTGCCTGCTTTATCGCCTTTACGATATCACACAC
>CAVAIH010000116.1:0-3510 GCA_963588675.1 Sphaerochaetaceae bacterium
TCTCGTCATTCGGAATTTCCAAATGCGCAAGCACGCATCTATACATTCTGCGCTTGACTGCTTCTGCCTGCAGGCAGAAGCATTTCCCGAAAACGCACAATTAACATTGTAGCACAGCTTTTTTTATTATGCTATTATTAGATTAGTCAAATTGAAATCAGCAAATTCAGGAATTCAAGGAAATCAGCAAATTCTGGAAATCCAGGGAATCCGAAATTCCAGAGAATCTGGGAATCCGAAAATTCAGGAAATCTAGGAAATCCGAAAATTCAAAGGATCAGGAGGTTAATATGCTTCATCCTATAAATACAGAAATTAACAACTGTCGCGACTGTTACAAATGCGTTCGTAGCTGTCCTGTAAAAGCTATTCAGATTAAGGACGCTCATGCGCTCATCGTGCCCGACCGCTGTACTTGGTGCGGTGCCTGCGTCGACGCATGTCCTAACAATGTTAAATACGTAAGAAACGATATAGATTTCGTAGCAAGAGCAATCAAATCGGGCAACAAAGTATATGCTTCAATCGCTCCGTCATATGTCTCTGAATACGCAGGATATGAGGACGATCTGATCAGAGCGCTCTACAAGCTCGGCTTCACAGCCGTATCCGAAACGGCCATAGGAGCTACCCTCGTTTCCGATGCTCTCGATTTATATTATGAAAAACACGAAAATGTCTCCATGATTTCGACAGCATGCCCGTCGGTAGTGGAGCTTGTCAAGAAATACTATCCAAAGAAGGTCAAATACCTTGCGCCAGTTCCTTCACCAGCACAGACGCACAGCGCTTATCTGAAGAATCTGTACGGGGAAGATATTGTAGTAGTTTTCATCGGGCCATGCATCGCAAAGAAGCACGAGGCCTATCTGACTCCTGGTTATCCTGACTATGCTCTTACTTTCAACGAGCTCGACCAATGGATGATGGAATCAAATGTCCAGCTCGAAACTATCGACAAGAGCATTCAGCCTAAGCTTGTTCCTGCCAAAGCTGGCAAAGCGAGCATCTACCCTATCGAGAACGGTCAGATAGAGACATCGCGCCTGTGGAACAACAAATTCATCAACTGCAACGCGATCTCCGTCTCGGGATATCCACAGCTTGAATCATCTTTTAGCGGAGATTTGGAAGGCTTTTTCCTTGAATCCCTAAGTTGCAACGGCGGATGCATCAACGGTCCTGCGACTAAGCGCAACGCTTCGACCATACTTCGCAAAAGATCCATCGCGGATTATACGCTAAGCCATCTTGACGATGCTGACCTTTTCGAAGGCGACGCGGATTTCGCGAAGAGGCTTCTTGACGAAGGATATGGAATTCTGAACGCCGAAGCTCCTGCGCCTGAGCCTGTAATCTACAAGGGATATCCAGAGAGCGAAATTCAGAAAGCTCTTCGCAAGCTCGGCAAGCAGACCAAAGAAGACGAGATGAACTGCAGTGGATGCGGTTACCACACTTGCAGGGATATGGCCGTCGCTTTGCTTGACGGACTTTCTGAGCCGGAAATGTGTGTAACGAAGATGCGTAAAGATGCCGAGAGCAAGGTGGACATCCTTCTTTCGACAATTCCGAACGGCGCAGTAATCATAGACAACGACCTTAATATAGTGGAATGCAACAAGGGCTTCATTAAAATTTTCGAGGATTATCCTGATAATTTCCTCGACGCAGAAGGCCTCAGATCTTTCCACGGTATGCCTGTTTCCAACTTCGTGCCTTGGGTCGACAAATTCCAAGAGCAGTTCTATATGAAGAAGCCTTCCCAGTATAGGTTCAAGCACAACGGCCTAGTATACAGGGTGACCTTCTTCCTTGTAGAAGGTAAAAGACTACTTGGTGCGATTTTCGAGGATGTTACGACACCGACAGTTCGTCGAGAGGCGGTTGTCGCAAAGGCCGAAGACGTAATCTCCAAATCACTTACTACCGTTCAGCAGATTGCCTCCCTTCTTGGAGAGAATGCTGCCGAAACCGAAATCGTGCTCAATTCCATCATCGAGGAATTCAATGTGCAGACCGAGAACACCGGAGACTACGGCCTTATTGAAGAGAACTAGAGATTCACGAATAAGCGCAAATAACTGCGAGAAACCGCGAATTTACGCGATTAAATTCGAGAAACTGCGAGAAACCGCGAATTTACGCGAATAAAGTCAAGAAATTGCGAGGAACTACGAATGTACGATATATGCGTCGATATGGACTATTCACAATTATATAAACACGGCCAGCAGATAGGCGGTGACGTCTTTCTTCTGAACCCGGACAAGTCAAGGACCAACATTGTAACGATCCTTTCTGACGGCCTCGGCAGTGGCGTTAAGGCCAACGTGGTCGCCTCGCTGACGGCACACATGGGTCATAAACTGTCCTTTTCTCCTTTGCGACTTGTGCATTCCGCGCAAATCATAATGGATACGCTTCCTGTCGACAAAGAGAAAGGCATAAGCTATGCGACTTTTACCATTGCGCGCACAAGCTTCACGCCTGACAAAACATCAATCAACACAAGCCTTGTTGAATACGACAATCCGCCAAGCCTGCGTTTTCACAACAGCGAGCTAATCGAATGGGAGAAGGAATCCCACAAGCTCAGCAGAAAAACCGCTGTCAAAGAAGAAATCGTTCTATATTCGGAATTCAAAATGGCGCTTGGCGACAGATTGATTTTCTTCAGCGACGGAGTTACTCAGGCGGGCATCGGCTTGAAGCCAGGCGAAAACAACGCAGAGGTTGGAACAAAGGGCTGGGGCATTGATGGTGTCCGCGATTACATTCAGGGACTTCTCAGAGAGGAGCCTGAAATTTCCGCAAGATCGCTTGCAAGAGCCATCGTAACAAGAGCTTACGAATATGACAATTATCATGCGAACGACGACATCACCTGCGCGGTAATCAGCGTCCACAAGCCAAGGCGTACCTTAGTTATTTCAGGCGCACCTAAGCTTCGCGAATACGACCCTAAGCTCGCCGAAATCATCAGGAACTTCGACGGACGAATCATCGTCTGCGGAGGAACTACCGCCAAAATCGTCGCAAGAGAGCTCGGCGTACCGCTTTTACCTGATACAGCACCTGCCGGAAGCCTTCCGCCTTCAAGCCTTATTGAAGGAATCGACCTCGTAACGGAGGGCATGGTTACTCTGACGGAGGTCATCGAGAGGCTCGACAAGCATATGCTTCTAAAGGAAATGCCCGAGGATGCGGCAAAGCGCTTCATCAAGATTATGCGTGAAACCGACCAGATTCAATTTGTAATCGGCACGAAAATCAACAGTATCGCAGAGGACGACACAGATGTTGCGAATTTCGGAATACGCATACCTCTCATCGCCCGTTTCAAGAGAATCATTCACGAGAAATATACCCAAGAGGTCGAAATTGACTATCTGTAGCATTAGCTAACAGACGCGTCCTCAAGCGACATTAACTAAGATTAACCAGCCTTAGCTAACAGACGCGTCATCTCAAGAGACCTGTACTAAGATTAGCTAAAAGACGCGTCAT
>CAVAIH010000117.1:0-3455 GCA_963588675.1 Sphaerochaetaceae bacterium
TCTTCAACTGCTTCAGGAGCAGTCTCTTCAACAGGCTCTTCAGCTGGCTCTTCTACGGCCTCTTCAGGAAGAGTAGCCTTAATGCTCAGGCTGATTCTCTTCTTCTCAGTATCGATATCCATGATCTTAACTTCAACAACCTGTCCGATCTTAAGCTCATCGAATACGTTCTCTACTCTCTTATTAGCGATTTCGCTGATGTGAACAAGTCCGTCAAGTCCTGCTTCGAGTTCAACGAATGCACCGTATTCCTTGATCTGAACAACTGTGCCCTGAAGTGTCTGTCCTACAACATACTTGTCGCCAACAAGTGACCAAGGCTCAGGCTGAGTCTGCTTAAGTCCAAGAGAAATCTTTCCCTTCTCCTCGTTCAGTGAAAGAATCTTTACATTGATGATATCACCAATCTTGAGAACCTCTTGTGGGTGCTTAAGCTTGCCCCATGAAATCTCAGAAATGTGAAGGAGTCCGTCAACTCCACCGATATCTACAAAAGCACCGTAGTCAGTAAATCTCATAACCTTACCTTCAACGATATCGCCAACATTCAGATTTGACCAGATTTCTGCTACTGCTTTCTTTCTCTCATCTTGAAGTACAAGCTTTCTTGAGAAAACAGCTCTATTGCGCTTGTTATCTACTCTAATAACTTTGACTACAACAGTCTCACCAAGTAACTCCTCGGGATTCTCAACAAACTTATCTGAAAGATGTGACATTGGAATGAATCCGGAGACTTCCTTATAAGCAGCAATTACTCCACCGTTAACAACTCTTGTAAGCTTAACGCTGATAAGTGTATTATTCTCCATTGCTTCCTCGAGCTCATTGTAATTCTCGATTGCAACGAGTCTCTTCTTTGAAAGCAGAATTCCGCCTTCTCCCTCATCGGATTTGATAACCTTTGCCTGTACATCGTCTCCCTCTTTGAAGAGATCGCTAAGGCTCTGGCCCTCTTCCAATACAACTTCATCCTTGCGAAGGATACCATCCTTCTTGCATCCCATGTTGATAATGACTGCCTCGTCAAGCACCTGTTCAACCTTGCCGTTAATAATTTCGCCTGGCTTAGGTAAACGTAACGCTTTCTCAATGTCATCCATATAATCCATCATAGGATTGGTTCCCTCATTCTTTGTGACATTTTCGCTCATACTAGCAATAACCTCCTTGATTATCCATTCAGGCGTTGATGCGCCTGCAATTATTCCTATTTTATTATATTTATGTGCATCTTTCAACAGAAAATCATCAGCATTTTGCACAAAAATGGAATTCTTACAGAATTTAAGCGATATTTCGTAAAGTTTCTTTGAATTTGAGCTGTTAATGTCGCCGATTACGACCATCATGTCAACAGCTTTGGCGAGCTTCTCACAGCTTTCCTGCCTCTCTCTGGTCGCGTTGCAAATCGTATTATTCAGTTCATACTTGAGATTGTTCTCATCGAATACGTTCAAAATATCCTTAAGCACTTCATTCTTGAATGTTGTCTGGCATACTACCAAGGAGTTGTCCTTGATTCTGTCTAATGAGGCACGCGCTTCTTCGGAGTTTTCTATAATAATCGCGGAGTCCTCACACCAGCCGTTAGTTGCCGTAACCTCCGGATGCTCCTTAGCTCCTATTATTACAATTCCTCTTCCCTCCGTATGTGCCTTATTTACAAGAGAATGGATCTTTGAAACGAATACACAGGTTGTGTCAATAAGATTGATTCCATGTTCCTTTGCATAATCATAGAAGCTCTTCGGCTCCCCGTGCGAGCGCACAATAACAGTATCTCCTGCCTCGGCTTCGCATAGTGAATCGATGTTAGCCACACCGCGTTTCTCAAGATAAGAGGTTACCGATTTATTATGAATCAAAGGTCCGCATGTATACAGCTTCCCCCTGCGGTCTTTGTTCTCCGCTTCTGTAAAAGCCATTTCGATTGCTCTTTGTACGCCGAAGCAGAATCCTGATTTCTCAGCTTTAATTATTTCCATATATTCAACTCCCAGAAAAAACCGGCGGATAGTCCGCCGGTATTAAAATTGCAAATTGTGCAAATTAGAAAAGCTCTTTTCCGATGAACTTAGCGCTCTTTCCAAGTGCTTCTTCAATTCTAAGGAGCTGATTGTATTTAGCAACTCTCTCAGTTCTTGCAGGTGCTCCAGTCTTAATCTGATAAGCATTCACACCAACAACAAGGTCAGCGATTGTTGTATCCTCAGTCTCTCCGGATCTGTGCGAGATAATTGTATTGTAGCCGTGCTTCTTTGCAAGCTCTATTGTCTCAAGTGTCTCGCTGATGCTTCCGATCTGGTTAAGCTTGATGAGTATAGCATTAGCGCATCCAAGCTCAATACCCTTAGCAAATCTTTCTGGATTTGTAACAAAGAGGTCGTCTCCGACAATCTGGATTCTGTCGCCGAGTCTCTCAGTCATCAGCTTCCAGCCGTCCCAGTCTTCCTCATCCATTCCATCTTCAATGGAAGCAATCGGATATTTATCACAGAAGTCTACCCAGTTCTGCACAAGTTCCTCTGCAGTGAATACTCTTCCTGATTTAGGCATCTTGTATTCACCCTTCTTATCTGTCTTCCATCCGCTTGCAGCAGCATCGATTCCGATTACGAAGTCATCGCCTGGCTTGTATCCTGCATGCTCGATAGCTGCTACGATATAATCAAGAACCTCGAATTCGTCCTTAAGGTTAGGAGCATATCCGCCCTCATCGCCTACAGATACAGCATAGCCGTCCTTCTTAAGATCCTTTGCAAGCTGATGATATACTTCCGAGCACCATCTGTAGCATTCCTTAAATGTAGGTGCTCCCACTGGCATGATCATAAATTCCTGCACGTCAACAGTATTTGATGCATGCTCTCCGCCGTTCAGGATGTTCATCATTGGAAGAGGAAGAGTTCTTCCCTCAATTCCGCCAAAGAATTTGAAAAGTGGAAGCTTGAGCGAAGCTGCAGCTGCCTTTGCGCATGCAAGTGAAACAGCAAGAATCGCATTAGCTCCGAAATTGCTTTTATCTTTGGTTCCGTCTGCCTCAATCATCAATCTCTCAATCTCGAAAATATCAGCAGCATCCTGTCCGATAAGAAGGTCTTTAATCTTTGTGTTTACATTCAAAACGGCCTTAGTAACGCCTTTTCCGCCATAGCGAGACTTATCTCCGTCTCTAAGTTCGAGTGCCTCGTAGATACCTGTGGAAGCTCCACTTGGGGTATCTCCATAAGCAACAGTTCCATCTTCAAGTTCAACTTCCGCTTCAACAGTAGGATTACCTCTTGAATCAAGAATCTCACGTCCAAGCACTCTTACAATCTTTGTAGACATCTTTATTTCTCCTTTGGTTATAATTAGCAAAATGTTGCCCATTAATTATAATACTATGCCTATGTTTCTTCAAGATTTTCAGATTTCGAGAATGCTTGATTTCGAGATTTCATGATTGCGAG
>CAVAIH010000118.1:0-3451 GCA_963588675.1 Sphaerochaetaceae bacterium
TCCCAAGGCATCGATTTGCCCATGCCGAGAAAATCACTGCTGTGAATTTCGTATTCTGTATCAAGCTCCCACATCGCGTAATCATCGCCCATATCTATGCCAAAGCGCTTGCTTGGGTTGACTGACATCAAAGCAATCAGCTCGTCGAGAGTTAAGATTCCCTTCCGTACAAACTCCGTGTAAAGAAGAGGGAATGCAGTCTCAAGTCCCACAATGCCAAAAGCACTTCCCTCAAGGCCCTTTGACTTCTCTTCTGCGCTGTGCGGTGCGTGGTCTGTTGCGATAATCTCGATCGTACCGTCCTTGATGCCTTCGATTAGCGCCTCGCGGTCAGCCCTGCTTCGAAGTGGGGGATTCATTTTGAAGCAACCATCTTCTTGTAGCATAGTCTCATCGAGAAGTAGGTGATGAGGTGTAACTTCACAGCTTACATCGAGGCCGTCCGCCTTGGCCTGCCTTACAAGTTCCACTGACTTTGCCGTTGAGACATGGCAGACATGGTAGGAGCATCCCGTCTCTCGTGCAAGCTCAATATCTCTTTCGATCTGAGCCCACTCGCTCTCGCTACAGATTCCCCTGTGGTTATGCTCTTTTGCATAAATTCCGTCATGGATGTAACCGCCGTGCAGAAGCTCGTTCACTTCGCAGTGAGCGACGATTGGCTTGCCGAGTGCTTTGGCCCTAAGCATCGCCTCACGCATCAGCTCGCGATTCTGTACACCCTTGCCGTCATCCGAGAAAGCGATTACGAAAGGCGCCATTTCCTCGAGTTCCGAAAGAACCTTGCCTTCCTCGCCGACGCTTATGGATCCGTAAGGATAGACCTTGATGCTGGCGCTTTTCTCTATGCATTCGAGCTGAATTTGAAGGTGCTCTGCGCTGTCGGAAACGGGCTTCAGATTAGGCATGGTGCATACCGCCGTATATCCTCCGTGAGCCCCTGCCGAACATCCTGTCGCAATCGTCTCTTTATAAGAAAAACCCGGCTCTCTGAAATGCACATGCAAGTCACAAAGGGCGGGTAATTTGGTTGCGGACATAGTGATCCTCCTTCATTTTCAGGGTATTAAATTTCGACATTATTTTACCATATTCGCTACGATTGTTCTACCGTGTTCTTTTATAAAAAAGGGACAAAAATGTCGATTAGAGGGACTTTCTCGTTTGAGCAAAAAAAGCGCATAGCTTAGCCTTGAATTGTAATTATTACGCACGACCCGACAGCTTCTTGAATGTCGGGAGAAGGAGGTAGAAATGAGTAATTCAAGAAACAGATCACAAGGGGAGATCGAATTTGAGGTTAAGAGCAGAATCGGAATACTGCAGACCTATTCAACTGGCTGGACTAAGGAGCTTAACATCATTGCGTGGAATGGTGGTGCGTCCAAGTACGATATCCGCGACTGGAATCCGGACCATACGAGTATGTCGAGAGGAATCACACTTCACGAGGAGGAAGCCCTCAAGCTCAAGAAGCTTCTGGACGAGAGATTTGCGAGAACCCCAATCAAGGGGAGTGGATGGGATACTGCCGAGAACGCTGAAGCAGTAGAGAAAGAAAGACAGGAAGCTGTGGCAGAGGCAACGCTTCTATTTGAGGAGGATGAACAATGCGAGGAAGAGAAGGAAGAAGAGAAAGAGGAGAACGAAGAGATCGAGCCTGCCGAAGAGGCATAAGCGAGCATAAGAACAGAATCTTAAGGGTTGGCAAAGCTTTCTTTGCCATCCTTCTGATTACTGCTTTCTCAGTGCCAGTTGCCAATGCATCCAGCATCAGAAGAGTGGAGATATACTGGGAGGAATGCTCTTTTGGGCCTGTTGGCGTAGGGCACTTCGAAATTGACGGCAAGCTGGCTTTCTGCATGGAGCATGCGAAGTCGACGCCGACAAGCGGAACTGAGACAAGCGAGAAAGTCTACGATAATTCGGCCGTGCAGAAGGTGCTGTATTATGGCTATGGCGGACCAGCACAGTGGAGCGGTTTTACAAGCCAGAAGAATGGCGTAATGGTAACATCGCTTATGCTGTCGGAAGTCTATACGACCGCACATAAGGTCGGAACTTATGATGAGATAAGCGGGCTTGCGGAATTTAGAAAATTCCTAGCAACACAGTCGGCGCCAGATCTTGATCTTCAATTCGACAAGAAAGACGTGAAAGCTTTCTATGACAGGAAGCTGAATGCTGAGAGAACAGAGGACATCATGGTACTTGGCAACGGAGATGGCAAGCTCAAGATAACGATTCCGGAAGGATATCTGCTTCACAATAACAAGACCGGAGAGGATGTCAGCGGAAGCGTATCTCTTACGGTTGGAGATAGTTTTTATATAAGAACGGCAGGTGAATATAGCGAACTTGACGTCACCGAGATTAAGGGAAGAAACGCGAAGCTAAGGCCGATAGTCTTTGTAACGGACAGCACTTCGGTGCAGGATCTCACAAGGCTTGAAGTGGTAGAGGATACAGCCGAAACGTGCAAACTCAAGATAAAGTGGGTAGGCAAGCTCGACCTTCGCATAAACAAGACCGACAGCGTGAGCGGAGAGAAAGTAAGCGGAGCGGTTTTCAAGCTGAGAGAATTTGACATCAATGGCAAGGAGATTATCGGAGACAAGCAGAATTATGTCTATACAGCAAATGATAACGGCTCTGTGCTTGTGAAGGACAGATTGCAGTGCGGAAGGACTTATACGGTTGAGGAAATCACTGCGCCTTATGCATATTGTCTGAATTCCGAAGCCCAGTGCATTGAAGTGACAGGAGAGACTGCAGAATACAGCCTGAATTTCGCAAACGAGAAGCAGTACGTATATCTCATAATAAATAAATACGGCGTTAAGAACGAGATTGCAGGAGGCAGAATCGAGCAGAGCGAAGCACCGCTTGAGGGTGTCAAGTTCGAAATCATGGCGGGAACGAAGATACTCGAGTGGGGAACAAAGAATATTCTCTATGAGGCTGGCGATGTTGTTGCAGAGATTGTAACTGACGAGAACGGCGTTGCATCAACAGAAGGTCTGCCACCGGGCAAATATACGGTCACCGAGATTGAGACCGCACCTGGCTACGAAATCGACAGAGAGTCAAAGACCTACGACCTTAGAGTAGAGCAGGATAAGACAGAACTTAGACACACTATCAACGTGATAAACAAGCCTAAAGAAACCGAGGTAACTGTCATCAAGTATGATGAAGAGACCAATGAGAAACTGGAAGGCGCCTTCTTCGAAATTGCAAATGAAGAGGGTGAGGTCATCAAGGTAAGCACGGAGGAAAGCGGAAAGACCAAGCTTCGCAATCTTCCTGAAGGCGATTACACATTCAAGGAAGTTCAAGCTCCTGAGGGTTATTCCGTAGATAGCGAGGTACAGGAATTTTCCATCGGCTATGAAGAGGATGAGAGAAGTGTGACGCTCAAATCCTATGACGACAAGCTCGAAGGGGTCGA
>CAVAIH010000119.1:0-3390 GCA_963588675.1 Sphaerochaetaceae bacterium
TTTTCTTTCTATTATTTATCTTCGCCCTGTGTTTCTTCTTTCTTCTTTGCCTTCTTGCTGGCGATGGCCTTTACAGCAACGGCTGAACAACCGCCGACAAGGAAGAGCGCTATCCAATAGACGAGCTCGGAACTGTCGCCTGTCAGAGGATTATTCGAATCGGCGGAACCTTTACCGCCCTTATCGCCATCGGAACCGCCATCAGGAGAAGTTTTCTGCTTCTCATAATATGCATAGAAAACGTTGTTGTCCTCGTCATCGGTGACGATGCATTCGTCCACGCTGACACGATTGTAGACAATGCCATCTTCGTCTGTGAAGGTCTCATCGGCCTCGCTCGAAACATCCACACCGCTCTCTGCCAGACTTTCTCTTGCGCCAATTTCAACGAGCGGATCTGAATCTTTTACAACATATTTGATGATGTAGTAGTAGCGAGGATACTCTGGTGGATCCACATCCGGCGACCCTTCTTCGGCATATACAGCCGTCAAGCTGATGTCGCTACTAATTGCGAAGGCCGGAAGGATGTCACTCTTTCTGTCAGCATCTGCGATAGTAATTCCGCTTTCGTCTGTCCAGCTTTCGAAATTATATCCGCTGACTACTGGTGCACCGATGTTCACAGTATCGCCGGAATAATATTCGGCAACGTAAGTCTTGTCTCCGATTTCTTCTTCGCCACACTTCTTTGTGATGGTCACTGTAAAAGGATTATCCAGTGTATAGCTGTAAATTACAGAGTCGGATTTCGAATAAGAAGACGCAGCATTCTCAGCATAGCTTATGATATTGAAGACTTTCTTCTGTCCTGCTTCAGCGGAAAGAACAATGCCCGTTGCGGGATCATAAGTATTATATCCTTCGGTTTCACTGCCGAGGATTCGGTAGCAAATTGTTGCGCCATCGTCTGCGCTAAGGTGGATCGTCTTAGTAACCTTATTGTCTGAGCCTCTTTCGCTGTAGCTTCCAGGGTCAGTATCTGTCGTTGGTGCATTAAGCTTGCCACTTGTTGTAACGGTGACATTCACAGTCAGCTTCTTCTCATCAGCACCTGTGCCGTTTATTACCTTATCGCTACTCTCGATTGCCAGTGGAATGGTAACTTCGCCGTCTGCGTCGCCTACAATGCCGTCAGCTGTCAGGATTTCGCTTAGGTCGGCACCATCTGTGTTGACCTTAACAGTATATGAGTTCCATTTTTTGTCATAGACCACTGCTGTTGTTGGCAGAGCCTTCTTGAGATCATCCGCGGAGGATCCCTTAAGGATGGTTATATCCGCATCCTCAACTTTGTAGATGACGGCTTTCTCGGTCTCTATCTGGCCTCCGTAAAGGTACAGCGTGCCGTCTTCATCCACACGGGCAGTATGCGCTTTCTCAGCGTCGGAGGATGTGTATTTGATGGTGCCTTTTATGTCGTCTGCAAAAGCAAGGCCTTTGCTTCCGTCAGGTTCTATCCTTGATGCTACAGAGTACTTTGTGCCATAGTCGGCCGTACCGCTAACGGTCTGTGTCGTTCCATCGTCGTTTTGTTCCAGCCAATATACATCGACCGTGGCTGTCTTGCTTTTTCCGTCTTCGTCGGTCCAACTAAGCGTGCCATCGGTTGCAAGGGTCTTGCCTGCAACAGGTTTCGCTACGGTGAGTGTGATATCGCTTATCTTTGCAAAATATTCGGCCGTGTAGCTTAGGTTAGCGGATGGCATCGAAGCGATTACCGCGTTGAGCTTAGTCTTGTCGTCCAGACTCTGGAGAGACTGGTCGTCACCGGCCCACTGCTTGAAAGCCCTGGTGTTGTCGGTTGAGGAACTGTCAATTGTGAGCTTAGCGCCCGTGGCGTAATATCCCTGTACCTTGTCGTTGACGGTTACGGAATACGACTTATGGTTGTAGCGTAGCCACAACTCGTTGCTTGAAGTAGCTTCTACGGTATATCCCTCAGCATCCGAGAAAAACACGCTCGAATCAAAAGATGCATTTTTGCCGACTTTGCGGTCTTCTTTGTCTGCATTGGTGTGAATGCCTATTTCGGAGCCAGCATCAGGCTGGCTGATGATATATGCCGTGCTGGTCCAGTAGTCACTCACCCAGAGATCACTTGGCGATCCATCGGCGAGGGTGTTGCCTTTAATTATTATCTTGCCCTCAAGCTTGATGTCGTTATATATGGTGACAAAAACACCGCCTGCGTAGAGTTCTGCCGTGTTGCCGGTTATGGTGCAGTTGCGGAGTGTAATATTATCATTTACAGCATCTATACCACCGGTCCAATGGGCGGATTGGTTGTCTTTAATGATGCAGTCCTCAACAACGGTATTTTCCTGCCCGAGATACATAGCGCCCGCTTCCTCACAGGACTTGTTCCCAATTAGAGTGATGCCCTTGATGTGGTTCTTGTCCGTGGTCCAAATGTCTGCGTCTTTGAGACAGATTCCACCTCCGTTACCGCCATCACGGCCCGCGCCCGATGTGTTATATGATATCTGACCAGTTCCGTCTCCGGATATGATGTTGTTGTCGGAATCCGTTGAATAGAAACCGCCTCCAGCACCTTGGGCGGCGTTATCTTTGATGGAGGAGTAGCCGTCGAGCTTAAGGGTGAATCCGTCGTCGTTGCAAAGTACTCCGCCACCGTCGAGACTGCAGACGTTGTGGTAAATCGTGCTTTTGTTGTCTAATGATATGACGCAGTTGCTATCTTCGACACATACGCCACCGCCACGGGCTCCAGCGTAGTTATATGCAATGATTGCGCCGTTATCCATTACGAGGTTGCTCTTTTTGCCATCAATCATGACACCACCGCCACAACCGCTGTCGTCCAACATGCCAGAATATGTGGAATTTCCACCTATAGCGACGTTATCCAGCGTCAGGTGGGTGTTCTCCTTCATATGAATACCGCCGGCACCATTGGTGCTCAATCCGCCGGTGACAAGACCACCGCTTGTGACTTTGACATCTTGCTTGGCTTGGCTCGCGCTGATACAGCCTTTGAAAGTCAGCTCTTTCTTCACAGCGTTCTTGTTTGAGTCATAACCCATGAGATACAGATAGGAGTTGTCGTTCATAAAGATGACCTCACCGTTAATGCAACTGCTACTCAGATTGCGCTTAATCGTGTATCCGTTCATATATATGGTGACGCGCTTGCTATCTCCAACCTCGTATCTGTCACTGCGCACCCAATCGTGCGTCATAACGATGGCTGTGCCATTATTCGCTGCTGACCAGGCGGAATCGATGCTCGTGTATGATTTCTCCCCGTCCAGACTGCGCGCATAGACGGTTTTCTCTTCTGCTGATACCGCAAGTGGTAGGGATGCGATAACTGCGAGCGCCAAAGCAAGCGTCAGAAACATCCTTCGACTGTATCTTCTCATTAAA
>CAVAIH010000120.1:0-3373 GCA_963588675.1 Sphaerochaetaceae bacterium
CGGCTGTTGTTTCGCCTGTTCTGGTTACATCTGTATATACTCGATATGTTACTCCTGGTGAGCCCGAGGTCGAGCTTGCGGTTAATATTAAGTTTGATGCACCGAATATATTAATTGCCGATAGCGCGACAAAAATGAGCGCCATCGGAAGCGCTCGTTTAATTCTAGTCATATTTTTTCTTTCCTTTCTGTAAAATAAAAACAGACCCGAAGGTCTGTTGCTTATTGTTTTTCATAATGCTCACTAGTAATATAGGTCCCATCGTCTAAAACAAGTCGATAACAATTAGTGGATGTTTCAACGTATCTAATTAAATTCTCACTTTTCGTTCCTGGAAAATCTGTTATTGTAAAACCGTTTTCTGTTTCTTGCCAACTTTGCTGAGGGACTTTGCTACCTGAGTTGTCTTTAACAGAACCATCCTCACATAGTTCCATTTCGAAAAGTTCATAATCTTCTTCATAATCTTTATCCAAATCCAAATCCTCTACGTATTTATATACACCTACATATTGAGATCCGGTTTGCGGAGTTGGCTTTGTTGCATTATATTGCTCTATAATAATTCCAGACACGGCGATACCTAAAATAATAAATATAATGCCTATTACATTAATCCTCTTCTTTGGCTTTTTTTCTACATTTTTTTCTTCTACTATCTTTTCGTTTTCCATAATCTATTTTCCTTTCGTAATCTAAGTAGAAGTTCGATAGTTACAGCATTTTTGTTACTTAATCTTCTCTACGCTTGTTTCGGCCTTCCATCTCAGCTTGAAGGCTTTGAGGAATCCCATCGTTGGTGTTTCAAGGTGCACTTTCTGATGTGCCTCGCTTTCCCATTCCTCATAGAGCATCAAGACAAGGTCGTTGTCCTCTGGAACAACATATTCATATCTGATGCAACCTGGTTCTTTCTCGACGATCTCGGAAATTTTGTTGCTTCTTACTGAATCTGCGAAGCCGTCACGCTGATCTTTGGTTGCAAAGCTATATGTGACAGCAAGCTTCAGCTCAGCGTCGCTTCCTTCAGATCCGCAGGCGTCACCGCCATTTCCTGCACATCCGCAAGCCGCACAGCCGTTGAAAAGATATTTCTCGGCGATTTCGGCTGCTGTTCTGCAAGCAGATACGCAAGGTCTGCTCTTGTAATATTCTTCTGTTCTTACTGCTGGCTCTTCGAGGTCCTCGCCCTTCTTGAGTCCGAGAAGTTCTCTGCAAATTATGGTTTTGTGAACAGCTTCGAATTCGGCGCACATTTTCTGTTCAAGCTCGTAGAGGGCCTTCTTGCCTTCGGAATCTGTTGGATCCGAATAGCCTTTTACCGCTCCGACCAGCATTGTCATTCCACAGACTGCTCCGCATACCTCGCGAAGCTTGCCGAAGCCTGCGCCGAATGGGCTTGCCAATTTAGCGGATTCCTCTACGCTCATTCCGAGCTCATCTGCAAATGCTGAGAAAACAGACTGACTGCAGTTGTATCCCTGTCTGAAAAGTTCCTCGGCTCTGTCAGCCTTGGATGTGCTCTTGCTATTATTTCCCATTTAAGTCACCCTTTCCGCCTAAGCTAATCTTTGATTTGATTTGATATTTTACTCTATCTAATATTATATATTTTTTCATATATTTGTTACAGCCCTTTATTCGGCGGTGTCGTTATTTTCTGGTTCCGAGGCGTCGCTAAGTTCCGATTCGGCGGCGTCGAAAAGTTCTGGTTCCGAGGCGTCGCTAAGTTCCGGTTCAGAGGCGTCGCTATGTTCGTCGCCTTCGTGCTCTTCCGCCTCTTCATCGTATTCCGCGCAAGGAATTGTAATCGTGAAGCAGGTGCCCTCGCCTACCTTGCTTTCAAGCGAGATATCCGACATGTTATTTTGCAAAATCTGGCGAACTATCGCAAGGCCGAGGCCCGTCCCTCTTTGCGGTCCTTTGGTCGTGTAAAAAGGCTCGAAAATTTTCTCTTTTATCTCATCGTCGATTCCGCATCCACTGTCACTTACCTTAATCACGACACTGTCACCCTTATCCTCTGTTGAAATTCCAACCATTCCGCCGTTTGGCGCGAGCGCATGGAAAGCATTTGTAATAAGGTTGATGAAAATCTGGGAGAACTGAGTCTCGTCGAAGCGGATTTGCTTCTTTGCATTTAATTCTGTATATACAAGCACGTTCTCCTCGCGGATAGGGTCAATGAGCTTAATTACGTTCGTAATAAGATCGTTAGGATTGACTATCTTCGGCTCTCCTCTATCGCCCTTTCCAGAGATAAGGCTGAGCCTTTTGACAAGATTTCTCGCCTTGTCAGCGGAATTATATATTTCGAGGAGCTCATCGTAATGCTCATTGTCCTCAGGAGAAGTATCGTTCAGAAGGAGCAGGCTATATCCGATTATCGGAGTCAGCATATTATTGAATTCGTGAGCAATTCCTGCCGTCAGCGTTCCCAGATATTCAAGTCTCTGGTGGTGCTCGATTTCCGCCTGCTGTTCAAGGAGTGTCTTTGTATATTCGGTCTCTTTCTTGAGATCCTGAAGCTGATTCTCCAAGATGTACTGATTCTTGCTTCTTGTATATATCGCAATAGTGAGGGCAATAACACTGGCAAATGTCACAATAACACTCATCGTGAGCATTGTCATGATGTCCCTAATGGAACTGAAAATATAAGAGCTGTCACTCGAAACCATTATGGAAACCTGCCCATTCTGGGATTTGGCCGACGGAATTACAACTCCCCTGAAAATACTTCTCTCTCCGTCGGAGTTATCGCGGGAATATGAAGCAGAACCCGTTTTACCTTTTCTGATATATTGGATTAATGTCTTGTACTGCTCGTTTTTCTCCGCCAAATCCTCTGGTGATATCACAGAATACATCGGGTTCTTCATGTCGTTTTGCAAGAGCATGCCGGTGTCTTCGTCATAGAAGGCAATCCAATATTTATTGAAAAGATTGGTGTCGACTGCATCATAATAAAACTCCTGCCAGGCTTCCTCATCATCCGATGAGTAACTGTCACTGCTAAGCAGTGTGCTCAGGGTGTAATCGACGGAATTCGCAACCTCGGTCACCTGCTTGTCGTACTCGCTGATTAGAAGATCTGATGTCTTATTGTATGAGTCGTATGTTGCTCCGACACTGGTAATCGAAATAATGCTTATTATTACCAATATCAATTGTGCAATTCTTGACGGACCTTGTCTCATTTTTCGAACCTCATTGAAATATCTCTGTTCAAATTATATAATAAATCTATATTCTGTTTCAAAATTATTTGAGAATTTGATAATTTCAAGAGCGGGGCACCTGTTGCTTGAAGGCATGCTCTCGCTTCGTTGCCGACGTAGCTGATGCAGGAGCGCGGTAAGTGTTACATTG
>CAVAIH010000121.1:0-3341 GCA_963588675.1 Sphaerochaetaceae bacterium
GCATTTATATACTTGACGGTATTGGCGTTGCTTCTGAAATTCATATTGAGGTCGATTGCGGTCGCAGAATCATTGTCCGCGTCGGAATACTCCTTGTATGTTCTTTCGAAAATCGCCGGCTCAGCCTGCCTGAACCTGTAAATGGACTGCTTCACATCTCCAACCTTGAAGACATTGTCAGCCCTCGAAACCTGGCTGATGAGATGCTCCTGGATATTGTTCGTATCCTGATACTCATCAATGAATACGTATTTGAAGCGCTCTCGCATTATCGCCGAAATTTCTGGCTTGGACAGAATCAAATCTGCGGTATGCTCCATGTCGCTGAAGTCAAGAAGGCCCTTCTCCTTCTTGAGCGCCTTATATCTCTCCTCGAAAGCTTCCAGCAAGAAAATGAAATACAGAGTCTGTTTTGCGCTTTCCTTCATTTCCTGAAGTCTTGTCTCTATATCTGGAGAAATATATTTCGTAATCCAATCGTTAAATGTCTTCTTATAGAAGTCCCTTTGCTCCTTAACCTCATCCTTAATTGAATTGTAGGCTTCCTTGTTCTCCTTCTTGCCCGCGCTCATCCTTGCAAATTCGAAATCTACAAGTAAATTAACTACTTCCTTGCTCAACTTTTCCTTATCTACAAGAAGATCATATACTTTTGTCAGGTACATCTCATCAACTGCAAGCGTGCTTTTATATAATTCATCTAAGCCGACCTTGCCATAGCTTGCCTTGATATCTCTAATGCCAGTTAATACCGACGCCAGCATTTCCTTGCATTCGTCGTAAAGAAGTTGCTCAAGCCAAGAGTCTTCAAAGGCGTCCGCCTGTTCCTCGCAGACTTCGGCGCTCTTCCTTGCCCACTCGAAATAGTTCGGCATGGTTCTTAATTTGCCATATGCACTAAGCATCTTAGCCTTAATTTCGTCTTCGTTTCTATCGCTCGAATAGAGCCTCAGAAATCCTCTGAAGGAAGCCCCGGGAATGATATCGTCTTTTTCAAAAGCCTCTTCAAACAGCTGGTCCAAGGCCTCGTTCTGCATCATCGTGCCTTCGACATCATCGCAGACTGCGAAGTTAGGTTCTGCGTCCACCTCATAGAAAAATTCTCTGATTATTCTGATTGCAAAGCTGTTGAAGGTTGTAATATAGGCGCGGTAAAGCTTGTCGAGCTGTTCTCTGAGCTTGGCTCTCTTCTGTGGCTGAAGCTCCATTTCCTTCTTCAAGGCTTTCGAAAGCTTGATTCTCATCTCCGCAGCTGCGGCATTTGTGAAAGTCACTATGAGCATCTGATCAACATCAGCCTCGCCCTTGAGTATTATGCCGATTATTCTCTCAATGAGCACAGACGTCTTTCCTGATCCTGCCGCAGCCGAAACTAGGACACTTCTGTCTATGGTATCAATTGCGAGTTGCTGTTCGGTTGTAAACTTTGTCTTTGCCATTTTTCACCTATCTATTAGAAAAGTCTTTAAGTATATCTATAAGATTGCATGCAAGGATTTTCCGTCACTATATGAGGCCATATTAGCCTTGCGGATTCATATTCAACTTTATCTATTTATTATACATTATACGGCCATCAACTGCCATCGTTAGAGCATCTGCTAAATTTCTATTATTTTATCATATATGATATAATACCAAGAGTTTTAAAGGAGGTGCTTATGAATCATAAGCCTACAATGTTGATGATTCTCGACGGCTTCGGCATCAGAGAATCGAAGGTCGGCAACGCAATTGCCACGGCAAAGAAGCCTCGTCTCGACGAGATTTTTGCAAAATACCCTAACATTACAATAGAAGCAAGCGGTGTTCATGTCGGGCTTCCCGCAGGACAGATGGGAAATTCCGAGGTCGGCCACCTGAATATAGGCGCTGGGAGCATCGTCTACCAGAATCTGCTTAAGATTACCCGCTCCGTCGAGTCGGGCGATTTCTATAATAACAAGGCATTGCTCAAGGCAATGGATAATGCAAAAAAAGGCCATGCGCTTCACGTCATGGGCCTTGTTTCGGACGGCGGTGTGCATAGCCACATAGACCATCTCAAGGCAGTTCTCGAAATGGCAAGAAGAAATGGCGTTTCCGAGGTCTATGTTCATTGCTTCCTTGACGGGCGCGACGTTCCACCTAAATCCGCACTCTCTTACCTTGAACCGCTTGAAGAATATCGCAGAGCTCGGCGTAGGCAAGATCGGCGTTATTTCAGGCCGTTTCTATGCTATGGACAGAGACAAGAGATGGGAAAGGCTCGCTAAGGCATATGACGCGCTTACACTTTCCGAAGGGCAAAGTGCCGGAAACTGCCGTGAAGCGATTGAGAACTCTTATGCTAAAGACGAGACTGACGAATTCGTACTTCCTACAATAGTAAATGCCGTCCCAATTAAGGACGGAGATTCTGTCATCTTCATTAACTTCAGACCTGACAGAGCAAGAGAGATTACAAGAGCTCTTGTTGACCCTGATTTCGACGGATTCGAAAGACGCCAGATAGTCAAGGGCCTGACATATATTTGCATGACAGAATACGATGCGACGATGCCAAATGTCGAGCTCGCTTTTCCGCCTGAGGATGTGGATCCAACACTTGGTGGCACGATAGCTAAGCTCGGGCTCAAACAGCTTCGTATCGCTGAGACGGAGAAGTACGCACATGTTACTTTCTTTTTCAATGGAGGTGTTGAAGAGCCAAATCCTAACGAAGACAGGATTCTCATCCCTTCGCCAAAGGTCGAGACCTATGACCTCATGCCTGAGATGAGCGCTCCCGAAGTAACAAAGACGGTTGTTGAGAAGATTAACGAGGATAAATACGACCTCATCATTTTGAATTTCGCAAATCCTGATATGGTCGGCCACACCGGAGTCTTTGACGCAACGGTCAAGGCAATAGAGACGCTCGACGGACTTGTGGGCGAGATTGCCGACGCCATTCTTTCGAAGGATGGACAGATTCTTCTTACGGCAGATCACGGAAATGCGGATTATATGATTGATGAGAAGGGCGATGTTGTAACCAAGCACTCCGTATCGAAGGTTCCTCTCTGCCATATCTGCAACGAGCCTGCCCGCTTCAAAGCTGACAGCGGAAAGCTTGCGGATATCGCGCCAACGCTTCTTACGCTCATGGGACTTGACGTGCCAGATGGTATGGAGGGCGACGTTCTCGTAGGTTAAACGCGGAGCATCAAAGGATACCAGAGCCTAAGGACACTGGCATCTAAGGGATACCGAAATTAAATAAAGGGTGTCGGAAATCTAACGATACCCGAGAATTAAAGGATATTCGATTTATACGTTATGATTATTGAAAAGTTAAAAATATCAGGAAAAAGGCTTCT
>CAVAIH010000122.1:0-3325 GCA_963588675.1 Sphaerochaetaceae bacterium
CGCTCGGCTCGGGGCCGGTCGGATCTGATTGGCGCTTTCCGTTCGTTTTTGAGAAAAGCCGGCTCTGTCGGTGATTTTCAGAGATGGTGAAAAAACCTTTCCGTTCGTTTTTGAGAAAAACCGGCTCTGTCGGTGATTTTTTACCTCTGGCCTACTTGCAGAGGAAGAACATTTCACCGACAGAGAAGAAAAATCGCAAAAACGAACGGAATCTCAAATGTGAAGATTAAAAAATTCACCGACAGCGCTCGAAAAAGCCAAAAACGAACGGAAGTGAGCCGATACAACGGCTCACTTCCTTAACTGATCAGAGAATCTAGGCCTCGCGCCCACGAAATTTCTCCGAAATTATCCGAAGTACTTCTCTCCGAGCTTCTTGAAGCTCTCTGCTGATCTGTTGATTGTCTCGTTAGCGATGCAGAACGAAGCTCTTACCCAACCTGGGCTTGCGAACGAGCTACCAGGAACGATGAGGATTCTCTCTTCCTTAGCTGCGCTTACGAATTCCTTCTCGTCCTCAACTGGTGATTTAATCCAAAGATAGAAAGCACCTGCAGGATAGATAGCTGTGAAGCCTGCGTCTGTTACGATCTTGTAAAGGTCTGCAGCGTTCTTCTTGTAGTAATCAAGGTCTGATCTTGCATCGATGCATCTCTCAACGATGAGCTGTGGAATGTTAGGAGCATTTGTATCTCCGCATACTCTGTTAGCTACTACGAGAGCTCCGCACATTTCCTCAACCTGATCTGATCTTGGGGAAATAGCTACATATCCGATTCTGTCACCAGGCATCGAAAGTGACTTTGACCATGAATAAGCGATAAATGTGTTGTCATACATTGCAGGAATATATGGAACTACTGCATCTGTATATACGAGTTCTCTGTATGGCTCGTCGGAAATGATGTAAATTGGATGACCAAATTCCTTCTCAGCTTCCTTGAGTACATCGCATACTGCCTGGATTGATTCCTTTGAATAGATAGCACCTGTTGGGTTGTTAGGGTTGTTGATGATGATAGCCTTTACCTTAGGGTTGAGGAGCTTCTTCAGCTCTTCAGCGTTAGGCTCGAATCCGCCTGCTTCATTTGGTGGAACTACGAGAGTCTCAGCACCGTAGTTTCTTGCCCAGTTAGCATATTCTACAAAGTATGGTGCGAAAACAATCTGCTGGTCGCCTGGGTCATAGAGACACTTCATGATGATGTTGATAGCTGATCCAGCTCCTACTGTCATGATGATGTTCTCAAATGTGAAGTTGTCTCCGAATCTCTTGTTGAGATTGTCTGCAACAGCCTGTCTTGTTGACTCATAACCTGCATTTGATGGATAGCTGTGAACCAGATGTGGATCCATCTCGTGGTTGATGTAGTCGATAGCATCGAATACTTCCTGTGGTGGGTTGAGTCCAGGATTTCCAACGCTGAAATCGTAAACGTTCTCCTCACCGAATACCTTTGCCATTTTCTTGCCCTCTTCGAACATAGCTCTGATTACCGAGCTTCCTGCGAGGAAAGGCTTCATGCTATTAGCAATCATTTATTAATTCCTCCATTTTTTCTCGTTATTTCATTTCTCATTTAATAATCATGATAAATGATTTCTGCGTATATTATACAGTATTCGCCGATTTTGTTAAATAGAAAAAACCATTCGCCTCGCGCGCGAGAAACACTTGAAAAAACATATGCGTTAGCCGATAATATTAATGTATATACATTTAGGAGGACATTATAATGGCTAAATACGATTGGGAAAAATTCGGTCTTCATATTCCGGAGATTCTCGTACCTGCAGAGGGCACTGACTATAGCAAGTGGGCTGTAGTTGCTTGTGACCAGTATACATCTGAGCCTGAATATTGGGACGAAGTTGAGTCTATCGTCGGCGATGCACCATCGACTCTCAGACTTACACTTCCTGAGATTTATCTCGACAAGCCAGGCGAAGCAGACAAGATTAAGGCTATCCGTGCATCAATGGACGCATACCTTGCTGACGGAACACTTCGCAAGCTCGAGCCAGGCTGTATGCTTGTCAAAAGAACTGCCGAGGGCCGTTCAAGAACAGGCCTCGTAATCGCAACAGACCTTGAGGCTTATGATTTTAACAAGGGTTCGAAATCCATTACAAGAGCAACAGAGGGCACTGTTGTTGAAAGAATCCCACCTCGTCTCAGAATCAGAGAAGGCGCTCCTATCGAGCTTCCACACATTCTCATTCTCATCGACGACCCAGACAAAACAGTAATCGAGCCTCTTGTTAACGCTCCACAAGTTCCTGTGTATGACACAGATCTTATGATGAACGGCGGACACATCAGCGGTTCCTTTATTAAAGAGGAAGACCTCGCTGGCGCCAAAGACGCTCTTTGCGAGCTCTTCGATAAGGCAGTCGCTAAATACGGCGATGGCAACGTTATTTTCCAGGCTATGGGAGATGGCAACCACTCACTTGCAACAGCTAAGACCAACTGGGAGAACCTCAAGAAAACTCTCACACCTGAAGAAGCTGTTAACCACCCTGCAAGATTCGCCCTTTGCGAGATCGAGAACATTCACGACGACGGCATAATTTTTGAGCCTATCCACAGAGTGCTTTTCGCAAAGAATGGACAGTCAGGCAAGGACATAGTAGAAGAGACCGTTGCTCTTCTCGACGAGCAGAACGGCAAGGCATATCTTGCTGAGGCAGACGCCGAAGTGCCTGAAGGTGCTTTTGCGATTCCATATCTTTATGGTGGAAAAAAAGGTCTCGTAATTGTTGAGGAGCCTGCTAACAAGTTAGAGGTTGGCGCACTTCAGAATGCGCTTGACGTGATGGTTAAGGAGCGCAAGACCTGCGACATCGACTACATCCACGGAACCAAGGCCGTTGAGACTCTGTCGGCACAGGATGGCAAAGCTGGATTCATGCTCCCAGCAATGGACAAGTTCATGCTCTTCCCTGCAGTTGCCGCAGATGGCGCACTTCCAAGGAAGACTTTCTCAATGGGCGAGGCTAACGAGAAGCGTTATTATATCGAGTCAAGATATATTGCAAAATAGCTCGCAGATTCGCGAAATAGCTCGCGGATTCGCGGGAACAATTCGCGAAAACAATTAGCAGAAAAAATGAGGCTCTGTCGGTGATTCCGAGAGCCTCGTTTTTTTATTTTCCGTTCGTTTTTGAAAAAAAGAGGCTCTGCCGGTGATTCCGAGAGCCTCGTTTTTTATTTTCCGTTCGTTTTTGAAAAAAAGAGGCTCTGCCGGTGAATTTCAGAGACGTCAAAAAAATTTTTCCGTTCGTTTTTGATAAAAAATGCTTCTGTCGGTGATTTTCAGAG
>CAVAIH010000123.1:0-3252 GCA_963588675.1 Sphaerochaetaceae bacterium
ATTACGCCGATTTATTTTTTTGAGAAAATTCTTGAGTGAACTTGAACGAACTTGAGCAAAGTTGAGTGAACTTGAGTGTGCTTGAGTAAAGTTGAGTGAACTTGTGTAAGTTAGAGGGAGGAAAATGGATTACGCACAGATTTTGAAAAGCCTGCTGGACATCGGCGAAGCGATGGTCAACAGTGGCGCCGAGGTAGCGCGTGTAGAAGACACCATGTATCGTCTTTGTTCTGCCTATGGATTCAAGAAAAGCAATTGCTGGGTAATTTCGTCCAACATTCAGGCAACGGTAGAATCTCCAGACGGAGAAATCATCACTCAGATTAGACACGTCCCAGCGGGAGAAATGAACTTCGATCGCTTGGATTATTTGAATAACTTGTCGCGCTATGTCTGCGCTAATACGCCAGACGCAGTAGAACTCAAGGCGAAGCTTCAGGAAGTTCTGAACCGCGCCCCTCAGCCAAAGTGGAAGCACTATGTTGCCGGCATCATGGGCGGTGCTGGCTTTGCGGTGTTCTTTAACACCAATGTGATGGATACCATCGTGGCAATTCTCGCGTCCATCATGATTGTCGCCTTGGGCGATGTGCTTGGTAAATATGAGCGCAACCCGCTGGTCTACAATGCAATCATATCTTTCCTCGTAGAAATATTTATTATCCTTGCCGTTGCGCTTGGCTTCGGCGAGCATATCAATTACATCACGGTCGGAGTCGTTATGCTCCTGATTTCTGGAATCGGCTTCACCAACGGTATTCGCGACCTTCTTCATCGTGATACGCTATCCGGCATCGTGAACGTGTGGAATTCCATTCTCGGTGCGACGGGCATTGCGATTGGAATCGCGCTTCCATTGTTGCTGATGAAAGGGGTGATATAAATGTTAGTATTAGCTCCAAGTCTTACCGTGCAGTTGATTTCCTGCACCATCGCCTGTATTGGTTTCGGCCTGTGGTTCAATGTTAAAGGCATTCAGGTTGTCTATTCAGGAATCGGCGCATTTTTTACATGGCTCACTTATTCATTGGTATACGAAGCAACATCGAGCAACTTCCAGGCAACCCTAATTGCCTCTGTCTTCGTTGCAATCTATGCACAAGTCATGGCTCGCGTGAATCGCGCACCTGCGACGATTTTCCTGACCGTCTGCGTTTTCCCGCTCGTTCCAGGGCCTAATCTTTATTACATGATGTACTACATCGTAATGGAGGATCTCAAGGTTGCTAAAGAAGAGGCCATGACCTTGCTTCTTACCTGCCTCGGAATCGCGCTCGGCTTCATCGTCGTGGAAATCTTCAACAAGTACGTGATGATTATATACAAGAAGCTCAAGGGCCAGCCCATCACCGAGCACGGAGATCACTAATATCAGGTTCAATTCAGAACCCTAAGCGAGAGCCTATCTGGTTAAGAAAAACCCGCCTGTTTTCACAGGCGGGTTTCGTTTTTTCTGGCGGGTTTGATTTCCGTAGGCGGGTTTCGTTTTCGCACTCTTTTCGCAGTTTTTCAATATCCTCTACAAAGTGCAGCAAAACGGGGCAAAATGGATGCGGTTCAACCGAAAAAACGGGGCAAAATTGAAACAAAACAGTTGAAAAAACGGGGCAAAACTTGTATTCTATGTTTGGAGGATAAGACATATGTATAGAAGAGACTCTGATTATATAAGAGAATGGCTGAAAAGTTCAAAGAATGCGTTGTTGGTAACCGGAGCCAGACAGATTGGCAAGACCTGGCTTATACGTGATGAAATTGAAAAAAGTGGCTACCAAAAATTCGAAATAAACTTTATTGATCAGCCAGATATGCTTCAGTATCTTAACGCGCAAATCAGCGCTGAAGATTTTTTAACTCGATTGAAGATGATCATGCCCGAGGATTGTAAGCCTAGGGAAACGATTGTTTTTTTCGATGAAATTCAGAAGTGCCCAGAAATCGTTACGAAAATTAAATTTCTGGTGGATGAGGGAAGTTTCCGCTATGTCATGAGTGGCTCACTTCTTGGTGTCGAATTAAAGGGAATCGTTTCGGCGCCCGTTGGGTATTTATCTGTTCTTCGCATGTATCCTATGGATTTTGAAGAATTTATGATAGCAAATGATGTTTCAAATACAACTCTTGAGATGCTTAGGGAGAAGTTCGAAACATGTAGCCCGATAGATGAATTTATCCACGAAAAACTGCTGTCTCTTTTCTTTATCTATCTCATTGTTGGTGGAATGCCTGATGCGGTCGAGACGTATATTGAAACAAAGGATATTCGAAAGGTAGACAGAATTCAGCGAGATATTGTAACCATGTACAGAGAAGATTTTTCTCAGTATGAAGCTGAAGACAAGAAGCTAAAGCTCAAATCCGTCTATGACATTATTCCAGCTGAGCTGAATAAGCAGAATAAGAAGTTTGTTTTCACGATGCTTAACAAGGAACTAAAATTCGACCGCTACGAAAACAGTTTCCTCTGGCTAAAAGATGCAGGCGTGGCGCTTCCAGTCTATTGTGTGGACGCTCCAGTTATTCCACTTATGGCAAGCAAAAGCAAAAGTGTTTTTCGGCTTTTCTCAAATGATATAGGGCTTTTGACAAGCGCCTATCCAGCAGAAACAAAAATAGAGCTAATCAATAAAAATGGCGAAGTCAACAACGGAGCCCATTTTGAAAACGCTGTGGCTCAACAGCTTTTTGCGAATGGTTTGAAGCCGTATTTTTGCAAGAGAAAAAATATAGGAGAGATGGATTTTGCTGTTGAATTGTCAGGAAAGGTAGTTCCCATCGAGGTCAAATCCGGGAAAAATTATAAGACGCATAAGGCTTTGGAAAATTTTTTGAATGTTTCCGAGTATCATTTAGAGAATGCTTATGTTTTCTCTTGTGGGAATGCAGAACGCGACGGCAGAATAACATATCTGCCAGTCTATATGGTTTATCTCTTAAAAGAGCCACAGATGGGGCAAATGATTATAAATCTGGATATGTCAGGTCTATAGCTAGGAAACGCCCTTCATCAAGGAAAAGGGCGGCAAGTACGTGATGATTATGTACAAGAAGCTCAAGGGCAAGCCCATCACCGAGCACGGAGATCATTAATATCAGGTTCAATTCAGAACCCTAAGAGAGAGCCTATCTGGTTAAGAAAAAAGCCCGCCTGTTTTCACAGGCGGGTTTCGTTTTTTGGGGCGGGTTTGATTTCCGCAAGCGGGTTTTGCTATCTCGGGCGGGTTTCATTCCCGCAGGCGGGTTTGATTTCCG
>CAVAIH010000124.1:0-3250 GCA_963588675.1 Sphaerochaetaceae bacterium
TAGATAGATAGATAGATAGATATCTTCTACAACAAATATCTTCTACAAAATATACTTGTCTACATCGACCTCTTTGACCTTCTTGCCGAGCTTTTCCTTCACAGCTTCTCTGTCGAAAACGAGCTCGCTTATGTTCTCGTCAGGCAGGTTGAATGAAGCGTCTTCAAGAAGTATCTCAAGAATTGTATAAAGCCTTCTTGCGCCGATATTTTCGGTCTCCTCGTTCATCAGACAAGCAAGCTCAGCTATCTCGTCTATTGCGTCATCCGTGAATTCCACGCTTACGCCTTCAGTTTCGAGAAGTGCCTTCTGTTGCTTTGTAATCGCATTCTTCGGTACTGTAAGGATTTTCTTGAAATCCTCCTTGTCGAGGTTCTTCAGCTCGACATTGATAGGAAATCTTCCCTGCAATTCAGGAATCAGGTCAGAAGGCTTGGATACATGGAATGCTCCTGCGCCTATGAAAAGCATATGGTCTGTCTTAACAGGGCCGTATTTCGTATTTACAACGCATCCCTCAACTATTGGAAGAATATCTCTCTGAACGCCCTCTCTTGAAACATCAGCACCTGATCTCATCGAATTGCCAGATGCGATTTTGTCTATCTCATCGATGAAAATTATGCCGTTTTGCTCAGCATTGTATATAGCCTCGTCGATGACTTGATCCATGTCGATAAGCTTGGACGCTTCCTGCTCGCGCAGGATTTTCCTTGCTTCCTTAACGCTTACCTTCTTGCGCTTGGTCTTCTTTGGCATCATGTTGTCAAAAATATTACCTATGGCAATGGTCATACCCTCGTTCTGCATGTCAAGTCCTTGCATGTTAGGCTTATCTTCTACTTCAATCTCGATAAGCTGGTCTTCGAGCAGTCCCTCCTTGAGCTGTTTTCTAACCTGCTCTCTTGCCATATGTATATCCTGGCTGTCTACATTTGCCTCAGCCTCTGCCTTCTTCATCTCCTCATATTCCTGCTTCTGCGTCTTATATGGCGCATTGCCGAAAATATTTCCGAGAAAATTATTCTGATTATTTGTCTTTGCAGGGCCTGGAATAATTGCTTCTACAAGCATATCCTCAACAAGACTGTCTGCTATATCATATTTCTCGTTGAGCTTCTTCTGCTTGGTTAGTCTAACTGATGCTTCGACAAGGTCTCTGATCATGGAGTCTACATCACGGCCGACATAGCCGACCTCTGTGAACTTCGTTGCCTCTACTTTTACAAAAGGAGCATCCATAATCTTCGCAAGTCTTCTTGCGATTTCGGTCTTGCCGACACCGGTAGGTCCCATCATAAGAATATTCTTAGGAGTGATTTCTTCTCTCATCTTCTCATCGAGAAGGCTTCTTCTGTATCTGTTTCTCAAAGCGATTGCTACGGATTTCTTTGCATCATCCTGTCCAATAATATATTTGTCCAGCTCCTCAACAATCTGCTTAGGAGTCATATTCTTGATATTATCTGCCATATTCCTAACCTCCTATAATTTCTCAACCGAAATATTGCTGTTAGTATAAACGCAAATATTCGAAGCAATCTCAAGGGATTTCCTTACAATCGATTCAGCATCGAGATCTGTATTCTCATAGAGAGCTACTGCTGCCGAATAAGCAAAATTTCCGCCCGATCCGATGGCTACCACATTCTTGTCTGGAACGATAACCTCTCCGTTACCGGATATTACAAGAAGGTCCTCCTCATCAGCAACTATCATGAGAGCCTCAAGGCTCCTTGACGCCTTGTCGTTTCTCCAGAGCTGAGCAAGATCAACCGCTGCCCTTTTAAGATTGCCTGCATGTTCCTCAAGCTTGTTCTCGAACTTATCAGTTAAGGAAAAAGCATCGGCAACCGAGCCGGCAAAACCGGTAATCACCTTGTCCTTGTAAATCTTCTTAACCTTCTTGGCACCGTTCTTCATAATTGTAGACTCGCCCATGGTTACCTGGCCGTCGCCACCTATGCAGATGTCGCCGTTAGGCCTTTTGACAGCACAAATTGTTGTAGCATGAAATTCTACCATAACTATTTCTCCTTATAATCGCATTCCTTGTTAGAACACTTCTTCGTCTTATTCTTGCCCTTTGTTTCAACTATCATTGCTCCGCATTTAGGGCAGAATTCTCCTGTAGGCTTGTCCCAGTAGACCACCTGACATTCTGGAAATCCCGAGCATCCGTAGAAGACTTTTCCTGTCTTCTTGCCCTTTCTTTGAACGATATCCTTCCCGCATTCAGGGCACTTAACTCCGATAGTCTTGATTATAGGCTTAGTGTTTGAGCATTCAGGATATCCTGTGCAAGCAAGGAATCTGCCGAAGCGTCCTTCCTTATATGCCATAGGACGTCCGCAGAGCTCGCAGACCTCATCGCTGAGCTCGACCTCTCGCTCGATTTTCTCAACTTCGGCGTCTGCCCTTTTGAGTTCTTCCGAGAAGTCGACATAGAAATCAGCTATTACCTTCTTCCAGCCTATTTCTCCAAGCTCAATCTTGTCAAGGTTGTCCTCCATCTCGCCGGTAAATTCTACATCGACGATATCCTGGAAATATTCCTCCAGAATTCCCGTGACATCGAAGCCAAGCTTAGTCGGAACAAGATTCTTCTTATCTCTTTTAACATATTTTCTTGTAGTTATTGTGGTGATTATCGCAGAATATGTACTTGGTCTGCCGATATTCTTCTCTTCCATTTCTTTTACAAGAGATGCCTCGGTATATCGTGCAGGCGGTTGAGTAAATTTCTGTTCCTTTAATAACTGCTGAAGCTCAAGCACGTCACCTATCGCAACTTCAGGTATGTAAGATTCCTTCTCGCTCTGTACAGGATATACCTTTCTCCAGCCGTCAAAGGTCATTCTCTGGCCTGTTGCCTTGAAAAGGTATTTGCCGTTCTTGATCGTAACAGCGCTTGTGTCATACAAAGCAGGCGCCATTTGTGACGCTGTAAATCTCTTCCATATTAAAGAGTAAAGCTTGTACTGGTCATCTGTGAGCGAGTCCTTGATTGCATCTGGGATGATGTTGATGTCCGATGGTCTAATTGCCTCGTGGGCATCCTGCATCGCCTTATTCTTGTTCACATAGACATTGTTTGCAGTATATTTGTCGCCGTATTTTTCGGCAATAAAAGCCTTCGCCTGCGCTCTTGCCTGATCGGAGATTCTGATAGAGTCTGTTCTCAGATAAGTAATAAGACCTCTTGTGCCTATGCCTTTAATCGTTACGCCCTCGTAGAGCTGTTGTGCGA
>CAVAIH010000125.1:0-3226 GCA_963588675.1 Sphaerochaetaceae bacterium
TGAGGCTACTAGAATTCAAGCGTTGCTAAAGTGTGTATCGATTTTAATACTTATACTATTTTATATATATCAGAAATATTGCTATTCTTCAATTCTTTTCTTGCTTCCAGGCGGGTTAGCGACGGTTGTAGAATGCAGGAATTGCAAGGCAAAGAGGAAATGCTTGCCTTGAAGAAGCTTATCTGATATTGTTATAGTGTATTTAATTAGGAGAAATTTCTATGAACTTTTGCTTACAAAGAACAAATGATGACTTGACAAAGCAGGCTACTGACGCGACAATGCTCTTGGCTTGGCTTGGCTTAACGCTTTATTATCATCACAGAAATTCTCACTTAATAATAAATATTTCTTAAGAAATTCAGCCAATGGCAGAACAAATTTGCTCTGCCATTGGCTTTTTTGCATGCAACTGCGGTCATAGACAGCAACTTCGCATACTAATCCCCAAGGAAGAATCCAGAGGAAATCCAAAGAAAAAAGACTCAGGCAAACAAAGATCAAACAAGCAACAATCGAACAAAAATAACAGAAACCAAAGTAAGAACAAACAAGAAAGGAACAGGAGAAAATGAAAAAAAGACTATCGAGCATTAGCCTCATACTCGTCCTACTGCTCTCAATGCTGACTGTGACGGCGTGGGCAACAGGCGGTGCAAATGCTGAAACAAATGTTGTGAGCGTCACAGTCGGCAAAACTACGACAAGTTATACGAACTTGCAAGATGCTGTCACTGCTGCAAAAGGGGCCACAGGTAATGTTACTATCACGCTGTTGGCAGACGTGTCCATTAGTGAGACCCTCGACCTCACTGAAGTGACTAAGCTGAAATATATTATGCTTAATGGAAAAACACTGACAGCGAATAACTGCACAGCATTAAAGCTTGGCGGAACTGGCGAAATACAAATTCAAGCTAATAGCAAAGCACCTTATGGAGGAATTGAAGCAACTGGCAATGGCGATGATGTATATGCAGTTAAATATGTTGGAACAGGTAATTTAAAGTTCCGCAGCGGTTATCCAACTATTACGGGTGACATAATAAACAGCAATAGCGGAACGATAACAATAAGTTTCGGTACCTTTGTTGGCAATATTGTAAATGCTGGAAGCGGGAAAATATCGTTTGAATGGGCATCCGCTGTTATCCCTAAGCATACAGGTAAGCTGAATAATACAGGAAGCGGCACTATCTCACTATCATGGGGTAAGTTCAGCGAGGAACCGAGTGAAGCTTTCATTGCTGATCCTTTTGTTGCTACAAAGAGAACAGACAATTTCTGGGAAGTTGTAAATGTGACACCTGAGATGGCACTTGCTGAAGGTTACGTAGCAAGCAACACCAAATATCGCGAATCTAAGAGACCTTATAAAACCTTAAAGTACTACAAGACTCTTGCTGATGCTGCAGGCGATACTACTTTAACCAATTTGTGTCTAATCTGTGATGTTAACCTTGGTAATGATGGCTTTGAATTTACAGGGGCTAAAACGAAGAAGAATCCATCTGCCAGAACACTTATACTTGACGGACATAAATATACAGGAAGTATCACGGATAAGTGTACTGTGACAAGTAAAACAAACGCTTATACTGTCGTCAACGGAAATGCTGATGGCACAAAAAAAGCAGAGACAGGCCGCGGTACAGCAATTATTAACAAGCTTGATACCATTTCAACGTTTAAGGTTATTTACAATGCCGATGTAACGGTAACTACTGGCTCTTCTGCAGGCATCTATGTAGATAAGACAAGCACGCTTACTATCGCTGGCGGAACTTATACAGGTACCATTACTGTTGTCAATGGCGGCAAGCTGACTATCACAGGCGGTACATATGATGAAGATGTTACCAAGTACTGTGCTGAAGGATATATTGCGAACAAGGATAAAAACGGCAAATATATAGTTGACAAGATACCTGAGAAAGTCGTAAATTCCGATATTGAGACAGATACCAAGCAAGGCGAGCCTGATGTCAAGGTCGATGAAAATATTACCGACCAGGCATCTGCAACAGCTGTTGCAAGCAGTGTCAAGGCTAATTTGACGGAGACTAAGGCTGCCAAGAATATTACAGTCAGCGACGCTGACAAGAAGAACGCTATTCAGAAGCTTGTGGCTGACAAGCAGATTAAGTTAGACGAGGACGGCAACATCGTTCCATATGACGATAGCGCTGCTAGCAAAGATGTTAAGATAACAATCATCGAGGAGCCTTATGTCGAAGTAGAGGTTAAAGCACTCACAGTAAATCAGGAAACAGGGACAAGCGAGCTTACGCTTGACATAACTCCAAAGTACAATCTGCTTGCAACAACAGACCCAGACGAAAAAGCAGAAAATACTGTTACAGTATCGACAGGCAATGCTCTTACTGTCAATGAGAAGACAGATGTTAAGATTGAGCTTCCATCAGGATTCGCAAATTCTGGCGACAAGCTCCTTGTTAAGCACGAGAAGGATGATGGCAGTGTAGAATATTACACAGGTAGCGTTTCGGATGATGGTCAGGGCAAACTTTACCTCAGCTTTACAACCAATGGATTCACACCATTTAGCGTAACTAATGATTATGCAGCAAGCATAGGCGAGGGTGCTAACAAGCAGGTCTATGTAAGTCTGCAGTCTGCAGTTGACGCTGTGAAGAACGGCGAAACAATCAAGCTTAACAAGGATGGGGAGAAAGCTGTTGTAAAGCGCACTGTATCCTTTATAGTTGATCCTTCATACACTGACAAGGAAGGCCTTAAGAAAAGCTACAATTACACAATTACTCTCGGAGATAGGTGCATCCGCAATACTACTGAAAATGAGAATGAGTGGGATATCATTTATACCGCACCTGTAAAAACAAAGTCTCCTGCAACAGCTGACGAATGCGAGCTTGGAATTTTCGCAGTAGCAGGTCTCATCTCTGCAGTGGGAGTTGCACTTCTACTGAGAAGAAAGCAGAGCATGTAAGGGCATAAGTTAGGTAGGCTTGAATAAGTTGTAGAAATAAGACATGCTAGACAGGCATTAGACTTAATCGAAAAAGGCGGCTATCGAAAGATAGTCGCCTTTCAAGCTTTGCGGAAAGTGTATTCCGTTACAGACCCTTGGTATACTTGCACTTCGGGTAATTTGAACAGCCGTAGAATTGATTCCCGGCGTTCGGACCTTTCTTTGCTGTCCTCAGGACAAGCTTGCCTCCGCAAGAAGGGCAGACATCCGTAC
>CAVAIH010000126.1:0-3194 GCA_963588675.1 Sphaerochaetaceae bacterium
CGCGGGCCTCGAAGATTAAGAACAGAGAACAAATAAGAAAGAAGAGTATACAGCAATGGCTAAAACAATCGAGATCAGATGGCACGGAAGAGGAGGCCAGGGCGCCAAGACAGCGGCTCTCCTGCTTGCAGATGTTGCCTTCCAGACAGGCAAATTCGTACAGGGTTTTCCAGAATACGGCCCTGAGAGAATGGGCGCTCCAATTACAGCTTATGACAGAATCAGCGACAAGGAAATAAGGACGCATTCGAATATTTACGACCCGGATTTCGTAGTAGTTGTCGACGAGACACTGCTCAAAGACGTTGATGTGTCGGCAGGCATCAAGGAGGACGGCCTGATTCTTGTAAATTCAAGCAAATCCCCTGAAGAGGTCGCTCCGATGATAAGAAATTACAACGGAAAGGTTCGCACCCTTGACGCGGGAAGAATTTCTCTTGAAACGCTCGGCAGGAACATTCCTAACATGCCGTTACTTGCCGGAGTTGTGAAACTCGCCGACATAATGGACGAGGAACTTTTTATTAAAGAAATGAGGGCTTCCTTCGAGCACAAATTCGCAAGCAAGCCTGAGGTAATCGAGGGCAATATGAAGGCTCTTGAGATGGCTCTCAAGGAGGTGCGCTAATGAAGATGGATACGAGAAAATACGGCGCCGATGTTAAGTGGCAGGATTTAACAGAGGGCTTCATCATAAGCGGAGGCGGAAGCTCTGCGGATTTCAAGACCGGCGAGTGGGCGCAGGTTCAACCGGTTTTCGTGGAAGATAAATGCAAGCACTGCCTGCTCTGCGTTCCTGTCTGCCCTGACAGCTGTATTCCAGTTAAGGATGGTAAAAGGCTCGCTTTCGACCTTGACCATTGCAAGGGATGTGGCATCTGCGTCAAGGCGTGCCCATTCGGCGCAATCGAGATGGATGGCATCACAGACGGCGCGAGCAAAGGCCCGGCCAGAGACACTGCGGACGGCGCGAGCAAAGGCTCGGCAAATGCCACTGCGGACGGCGCGAGCAAGGATGCGACCAACGATACTACAAGTACAAAAGAAGGAAAATAGGAGGCATACAAAATGGCAATCAGACAAAGCTTATCGGGAAACGAGGCCGTTGCATATGCTCTGAAGCAGATAAATCCGGACGTTTTTCCTGCTTTTCCTATCACTCCGTCGACGGAAATTCCGCAATATTTCGCTAACTATGTCGCTGACGGTCTGGTAGATACAGAATTTATAACAGTAGAATCAGAGCACAGCTCGATGTCGGCAACCATTTCCGCTGAGGCAGCAGGCGCAAGATCTGTTACAGCGACTTCATCGGCGGGCCTTGCTTTCATGTGGGAGGTGCTTCCGATAGCCAGTGCAGACAGACTGCCGGCAGTTCTGGCGCTTGTAACAAGAGCGCTTTCCGCACCTATCAATATTAACGGAGACCATTCCGACTCGATGGGCGCAAGGGACGCGGGCTGGATTCAGCTCTATGCAGAGAATAACCAGGAAGCATACGACAATATGGTAATGGCATACAGAATTGCCGAGCATAAGTCGGTGCGTCTTCCTATCATGATATGTCAGGACGGCTTCATCACAAGCCATGCTGTGCAGAATATTGAGCTTCTTTCGGATGAAGAGGTTAAGGCTTTCGTAGGCGAATACAGGCCTGAGCACTACCTTCTGAACAAGGACGAGGTAATCGCTGTCGGCAATTATTCGACATCGAGCTACTATCTCGAGGCCAGAAGAGCACAGGCAGAGGCCCTGCATAATGCAAAAAAAGTAGCTACCGAAATTTGCGACGAGTTCGGCAAATTGACAGGCCGTTACTATGACCTAATCGAGAAATACCGCATGGACGATGCCGAAAGAGCCATCGTAATAATCGGCTCAACGGCAGGAACCGCAAAAGACGCGGTTGACGAGCTTCGCGAGACAGGCGAGAAAGTTGGACTTGTGAAGATAAGATTTTTCCGTCCTTTCCCAGCAGAGGAAATCGCAGACGCGCTTAAGAATGTCAAAGCAGTTGCTGTAATGGACAGAAGCGAGAGCTTCAGTGATAACGGCGGTCCTCTCGGAGCTGAGACAATGGCGGCTCTCTTCAGGGCAGGTTCGAAGGCAAAGGCTGTCGATTATATTTACGGCCTTGGCGGAAGAGATGTTACAACAAAGGATATTAAGAAGGTCTATGCTGATCTTTCCTTGATCATCGAAGAAGATGATGCCGGCGAGACATACAGATACCTTGGCGTGAGAGAATAGGAGGCAGGCATGGGATACGATTTCAAAGAAATAATGGGAAGGCCCGAGAGACTGGCTCCGGGACACAGAATGTGCGCAGGCTGTGGCGGAACGATTGCAGTAAGAAACGTTCTGAGAGCTCTGCATGAAGAGGATAGGGCGGTCATCTGCAATGCGACAGGCTGTCTTGAGGTATCTACTTCAATCTATCCATATTCCTCATGGGAAGACAGCTGGTTCCATTCGGCTTTCGCAAATGCTGGCGCAGGAATGAGCGGTATCAATGCGGCTTATAACGTTCTCAAGAAAAAGGGCAGAATCGACGATACGTACAAATTCATCGCTTTCGGCGGAGACGGAGGCACCTATGACATAGGACTTCAGTCGCTTTCTGGAGCAATGGAAAGAAATCAGGATATGGTCTATGTTTGCTACGATAACAACGCGTATATGAATACGGGCATTCAAAGATCATCCGCAACACCTATTTATGCCGATACCACGACAACACCGGCAGGTACGGTGATAAAGGGTAAGCAACAGAATCGAAAGGACCTTGCGGGTATCATGGCAGCACATAATATTCCTTATGTTGCCCAGACTGCCTTCGTGCAGAACTTCAAGGATTTGCATATAAAGGCCGAGAAAGCCATCTATACCCCAGGCGCTGCTTTTCTGAACGTGCTTGCGCCATGCCCAAGAGGATGGAGATACGAAGCTTCGGATATTATGAAGATAAGCAAGCTTGCTGTGGACACCTGCCTCTGGCCTCTCTTTGAGGTGGTCGATGGCGAGTGGCATCTGAGCTATGAGCCTAAGCAAAAGCTTCCGCTTGAGGATTATTTGAGACCTCAGGGCAGATTCAAGCACCTCTTCGAGGAGGGCGGAGAAGAGCTCATCGCAGATGCCCAGGCAGAGGTTGACAGAAGATGGGAAGCCCTGCTCGCAAGATGTAAATAGCACGG
>CAVAIH010000127.1:0-3181 GCA_963588675.1 Sphaerochaetaceae bacterium
ACGAGGTGACAACCAATCCTAATCCGGCCCCAATCGAACAGATAGAGTGGTAGCGACGACGGCGGCAAAAGCGCCGACAGGGCCGACGGCGATGCCACAGGGCCGATAATAGTAGCGACGGAAAAAAGAATATGCTAAAGAAAAACACTTTAAGGGAAATCAGAAACTCACTCGGGCGATACCTTGCGATTTTCGCAATCGTAGCGCTTGGCGTGGGCTTTTTTGTTGGACTTAAAGTGTGCAAGGAGTCGATGCTCAGGACATGCAACAGGTACCTCACGAAGACCGACTTCTACGATTACCAGCTGACGACCTCCTACGGAATTGATGATGAGAGCGTGGAAATCGCCAAGGCTTACAAGGGCGTTGAATACGCCGAGGCCTCGATTCAGCAGGACGTTATCGTCAGAGCAGGCGAAAACGATGAAGAGGTCAACAAGGTAATCTCGATGCCAGAGAAGCTCAACATGCCACAGCTTAAGAGCGGACGCATGCCTAAATCCGACGATGAATGCGTCGTTGACGACTACGGACTCAAGGCTGGCTTCAAGATTGGCGATACACTTGTGATTTCGGAAAACAACGATGAGGATACGCTCAACAGCTTCAAATACAAGGAGTTCAAGGTCGTAGGAACAGTATCGACACCGCTTTATCTTGACTATCAGCGTGGGTCGACAACCATAGGAGACGGCACGATTAAGAGCTATTTCTATGTCAACAAGTCCGCATTCGACCTGGATTATTACACACAGCTTTACGTCTCGCTCTCGGATTCGCTCTCGATTAAAGAAAGCAGTAGCAGTAGCATAAGAGACTTTTTCTCGGACGAGGCTGAGGATACACTCGACGACGCTGAGAAGTCGATGAAGAAGCTCGCAGAGCAAATCAACAGCGCCCGCCGTGAATCTGCAATGAAGACAGCTCAGGAGGAGCTTGACGAGAAGAAGCAGGAATACGAGGAGAGCCTTTCTGAATATAACAGCAACGCGAAGAAGGCGTCCTCGAGCAAGTCGGATCTTCAGAGCAAGCGCAAGCAGATAACGGACGGAATCAGTCAGGCGAAGGCGCAGGCCTCACAGCTTGAGCAGGCCATCGCTTCGGGCGCGCTCGACGAGCAGACCAAAGCCGAATACCAAGCGAAGCTTGATTATATTAACAACACGACTATTCCTGGACTTGAGTCTAATCTGAGCCAGGTCGATGCCGGAATAAAGCAGATAGATTCGAGCATGTCCAAGCTCGACAGCGCGGAGAGCCAACTTCGTGAGGCGAAGACCCAGCTCGATGAGGCGCAGGAAAAAATCGACGACATGGAGAAGGGGAGCAGTTATGTCTTCACAAGATACGAGAACGCGGGCTACTCTGTTTTCGAGGAAAACGCCGAAATCGTAGACAATGTTGCGAAGATTTTCCCAGCCTTCTTCCTTCTTGTTGCGGCGCTTGTATGCATGACAACCATGACGAGAATGGTCGACGAGCAGAGAAATCAGGTCGGTATTCTGAAGGCGCTTGGCTACGGCAACTCGGCAATACTCGGCAAATTCATGTTTTATTCGGGAAGCGCGGCCTTCCTCGGAGCCGTAACAGGCTTCTTCGTGGGCTCGAAACTTTTCCCTACGGTAATATGGCACGCTTATTCGATGATGTACAACTTCGATCCCGACAACGTCTTCGTTATCAACTGGAAAATGGGCATCATCGCAACGTCGGCAGCCCTCATTTGCGCACTAGGCGTAACGTGGGCGTCCTGCGCAGGTGACTTCAAGGTCGCTCCGGCTGACCTTATCAGGCCAAAGGCACCAAGGGCAGGCAAAAGAATTCTGCTCGAGAGAATCAAGCCTATATGGTCGCACGTCAGCTTCCTTTGGAAGGTATCTCTCAGAAATATTTTCAGATACAAGAAGCGCGCTTTGATGATGATACTCGGAATAAGCGGTTGTACAGCCCTTCTCATCGCAGGCCTTGGAATCAACACAACTATCAAGGGCGTTGCGAATTTCCAGTATACAGAAATCGTTCACTACGATTATATCCTCGCTTTTGACAAGGATATGGATGAAACGGCGCAGTCGAAATTCCTCGAATATGCCGGAGATGATGCGGGAGACATTCGCTTCCTTCATATGGCGAATGTCGACATAATGCAGGACAAGAGCCCTTACGAGATTACACTTGTGGCAACCGAAGCAAAGGGCATACGCAAATACTTCGACTTGCACTATGACGGCAAGGATGTGGATTATCCAAAGGATGGAGAAGCTGTCGTATGCGAGAAGCTTCGCCAGAAATTCGACCTCGAAATCGGTGACAAGATCACAATTAAGAGCGGTTACCGCAAAATGAAAGTTAAGGTGAGCGGTTTCTGCGACAATTATGTCGATGACTATTGCTTCATCACGCCTGAGACCTACAAGCAGGGCTTCGAGAAAGACCCAGCCATCAAGACAGCCGTTGTCAGGTCGCCTGACAAAGAGGACACACAGGCAATCAGAGACAAGGCTGCATATCTTGCAAAATCCGATGATGTGGTTGCAACAGTTGTAAATGCCGACACAATAGATACAGTAGATTCGATGATGGAAAGCCTTAATGCAATCGTCCTTGTTGTAATAATTTGCGCGGGACTTCTGGCATTTATCGTGCTTTTCAATCTGACCAACATCAACATAACAGAGCGAATCAGGGAAATTGCGACGATCAAGGTCCTCGGCTTCAACGGCAGAGAAGTCTCGCTCTATGTCTTCAGGGAGAACATCGTGCTCACGGCAATGGCGGCTGTTGTCGGAATTCCTCTCGGCAAATGGTTGCTCGATTTTGTAATATCTAAGATTTGCGTCAACTCGATTTTCTTCGTGGCGAGAATCACAACGGCGGACTATCTGCTCGCGATCGCACTGACCTTCGTCTTCGCGTTCATCGTGAACTTCGCAATGCGAAAAAGACTGAAGGACGTCTCGATGACAGAGTCCCTCAAGTCCGTCGACTAGGCCGAGCGGGCCTCGGCTAATCCGCGAGGCCTCGGCTACAACACGCGGGCCTCGGCTGCATTCAATTAACACACGAGGCCCTTCCTAAGTTCAGAGGGAGGGCCTTTTTTTATGCGATGACACTGCGCACTGCCATCCTCTGAGACCGCCTCGGCCCTTTTGCTGACAAGGATTTGTCAAAGACAATAAAA
>CAVAIH010000128.1:0-3177 GCA_963588675.1 Sphaerochaetaceae bacterium
ACGAAAAGAAAGAACGTCACTCGCAAGAGTGGCGTTCTTTTTCTGTAAAAACAGCATTTACGGTTTCACGCAAGAGTGGCGTTTTTTGTTGCGAATATTGTTGCAAGTATTATTGCAAATACAAGTTGAAACAGAGCTAGGTTTTATATTATACTGAATTAGACAAAATATGAGTATGGCACGTATGACACTCGCTTGTGCGCCCCTGTACTTGGAAATATAGTTGGGCCATTTTGACCGAGACAAACGTGATTGCTGAAGACTAAGACATTATTATTTTGCCATGCCCTCAGCTTTTTTAGTTCATAAGAATTTTCGGCAAATTGCTCGAAACCTCGAAACAGCGTAGGCGATTTAATCGAAATTAACACGGGCGATTTCGCCGAACAACATAGAGACGTTAAAGGAAATTGATAATATGGAAAACGTTACTTCTACGACAGGCGAGAATGTCAGCAGAAATGACAGCAAGAGAACCAGCAAGAAAACCGCTACGATAATGGCGAGTGTTCTTGCTATTGTTGTTTTTATATGCGGAATAGGATTCACATATGTTCGCATGAGTAAACAGCTGTATTCTGAATCGGTGACACAGCTTTCCGAGCTGTCAGACCAGATGGTAGAGAGGCTTGTAGCTCAGATAGATTACCAGTGGTCACACCTTAGAAAAGTGCGGACGGCCATGGAGGAGGAATCTTCGATGACGTCCTCTGAATTAAGCGAGCTTTTCTTGCATTACGAGAAGGAACTCCCGCTGGACGGGCGAACCTTGACTTTCCTCGCAGTTGACAAAGACGGATATTATTTTTCTGATGCGGGTGGACAGGGCGACTGGATAGGAGCCTCGCTGTTCCAAGATCTCGACGAGCAGAGCTTTGTCATCACGGAGCCGTCGGATAATACAGAATATATGGTATTCACCCTTAAGCCGACCGAAACCATTACCGTTGACGGACGCACTATATCGCGTATTGTACTGCTTCGTTCGATGACAGAGTTGGAGCCATATTTCAAATCATCCGCTTTTGATGGCAAGAATGCAACTTACATTGTAGACATTAAAGGCAATCTTCTGTCCACAGCAGGAGCAGTGGAAGGAATAGGAGATACTGGCGATAACGTATTCGAGTACCTGAGAGATCAGGAACTTCCGCACCTTGGATATAAGGATTTGCTTAAGTCAGCGGAGAGCGGAAATGAAATCTGCGCCGATGTTAAGATTGACGGCGAAGACTACTTCTTCGTATACGATCCGCTTCCACAATTCGACTGGGGTTTTGTTATGTTTGTGTCCGAAAGCGATGTGGCTGTCAGCACACACCAAATGGTCAGATCTATAGCTGTGCTTTTCGCTGTTGCCGTTATCCTGCTCGTGGCCGTGGCAAGCGTGATAGTGTATTTCATTGCGCGTTACCAGAGGAATCTCATTCTTCTTGACGAAACCGAAAAGAACAGGGAAATACTCGAGGAAGCAAACGAACAGCTTACCACCGCAAGGAAGAAAGCCGAGAACGCTTTGGGAATCGCCAACAAGGCGACGAAGCAAGCTGAAGAAGCTTTGGCAGTCGCAAATGAAGCGACGAAGGCCAAGAGCCAATTCCTTGCGAATATGTCGCACGACATTCGTACCCCTATGAACGCCATCATCGGCATTTCGAAGCTGATTGAACACGACATAGACGATCCGTCGAAGCTGGAATACTATGTCGAAAGACTGGACAACACCGGGCAGTATATGCTGGGACTGATTAACGACATCCTCGATATGAGCAAAATCGAAACAGGCGAAGTTCAGCTCCATAACGAAGAAATCAAGATGGCAGAACAGCTTGGACAGATCGAAAGTATCATACGCCCGCAGTGTAACGACAAACAGCAAGATTTTGTCGTAAGCGTAGAGAATGTTACGCACGAATACCTCATAGGAGACAGCCTCAGACTGCGGCAGGTTTTCTTGAACCTTCTTACAAATGCGGTTAAATACACGCCTTACGGCGGAAGGATAAGCTTCGAAGTTGAGGAGCTTCCAAGTGACGATCCGAAGCTTGCGACGATAAGCACATCCGTGAGGGATAATGGCTACGGAATGTCGGAGGAGTTCCAGGAGCACATGTTTGAGGCATTCACGCGCGAGGAAGGTTCTGTTACGAACAACATACAGGGCACGGGACTTGGACTTGCGATTACGAAGAAAATCATCGATATGATGGACGGAACGATCACGGTAGAAAGTGAAGTCGGAAAGGGCTCTTGCTTCGATTTCCGCCTTAGCTTGCCGATAGATCCAATGGCTCCGACATTGCAGGATATGGATATAAAGAAAATCATGCTTATTGCAGATGAAGAGGATTTTATCTCCAACGTGCAATCCGCTTTGAAGAACATCAATGTCGAACTGCTTACGGTGAGCGATCCGAAAGAAGCTGGAGAAAGGCTTGATGATTTCGACGCGGACGTCATCCTCATCTCTGAGATCATGGGAATCGACGCGCAGGCCGAGAATGTTCGAAATCTCCGAAGCCATGCGGACAACGTACTGATATTTTTCTGCTATACACCTACACAGCGCGAGTACGTGAGAGACGCCTTGGTATCTATAAATCTGGACGGATTGATCGCAAGACCTTTCTTCGTGGAAAACATGATTAATGCGATTGAGCAGACTCGAAAGAGCGAGGACCCTGTAGTTCCTTCGAGCGTTGTTTCGACGCTGACCGGCAAGCGCTTCCTCTGCGCAGAGGACAATGAGCTTAATGCCGAAATTCTCAAGGCCCTGCTTGACATACAGGGTGCGGACTGCGATATATATCCAAATGGCGCCGAGCTTGTTAAAGCCTTCGCCGATGTGAAGGCGGGCGATTACGACGCGATTCTGATGGATGTGCAGATGCCGACGATGAACGGACTTGAGGCGACAAAGGCCATCCGGACAGGCGAGAATCCGCTCGGCAAGGAAATTCCGATCATCGCCATGACAGCGAACGCTTTCGCGTCAGATGTTCAGGAATGCCTTGATGTAGGCATGGACGCGCACGTCTCGAAACCGCTTGATATCAAGACCCTCGAGCGCGTGGTGCTGGAGGTGACAGAAAAACGGGGGGGTCGCTCTCGGATTAGGTAAAATAGGATTTAGATGATAAAAGAGCTCCGGGCTAATTCATAGCCCAGAGCTCTTTT
>CAVAIH010000129.1:0-3166 GCA_963588675.1 Sphaerochaetaceae bacterium
CTTGCCTCGCCTCTCTTTTTTTCTTTTGCCTTGAGGACCTCGGCGAGGACCTCTCCTGCCGTGACATTTGACAGATGCCCCTCGTCCGACAGAATTCTGAGCTTGACATTATATGGATATGGGCCCATGAGGAGAATGTTCTTCTCGTGGTTGGACTCGAACACAAGCTTGTCGGCCCTCTTCATCTCCTCGAAAATCTCCGCTGTAACAATGCCAGTGTCGGTGATTACCGAAAGGCGCTCTCCACCGCACTCGAACGAGTAGCCGACAGGCTCAGCCGCATCGTGGCTAAGCGCAAAGGCCTTGACCGCAAAATCCCCTATCTGAAAGGTGTCTCCGGCCTTGATATATGTAAGCCTTGAGTCATCCACATAATCGAATTTGTCGGTGTTCTCTACGGTTCCTCTGCTTGCATAGAAGCGAATATTGTCGAAATCCTTCGAAATTTGTCTGACGCTTCTGACGTGATCGATGTGCTCGTGTGTAATAAGCACCGCTTCGATGCTGTCCTTCTCGACGCCGAGCGTCGAAAGAGACGTCTTGATTTTCTTTGCGCTAAGGCCAAGGTCGAGTAGAACATTCGTGTTCCCGCCTTGTATTAAATATGAGTTACCCGAGCTACTGCTCCCGATTGACCTTATACGAATTCCCATTTTTTCATTTCTTGTTACTTGCTATTCTTCTATTATTCTTCGGATTTCTGTTTTCTTGGCTTGCCCTTTATAACTCTCGAGCGGTTGCCATTGTTGCTTGCATCATATCTGCAAATCGCCTTGAAGTCGCAGTTGTTGCACGCCAAGCTTTGATTAGATATCTTGCGCGGACTGATGCTGATATCTCCGCCGACAATATCTGCGCCAAGCTCCTCGAGCTTATCTGCTATTGCGTCCTTGTTGGCCATAAATTCCGCCTTGGTTATCTTACTGCCTGACAGGCTTCCGCCAATGGCTTCCTTCGGCATCATCTCAAGATAACCAGGCTCATCGATATATGCGCCCTTGAGCTTGAAGCTATCCTCCGGCTTCGAATTCTTCAACTTCTCTTCAGCCTTTTTTCCGCCGTCGAGCTTCGTCTCTGTGTCGCTTATGTTGAAATAGAAAAGTCCCGCAGGCTCATATTTGTCCATCGTCGACATGAGATAGATCATAAGTTGCATTTTGTAGCCCTGCTTCATTTTGTAGAAATCGAGCTTGTCGTTTCCTGTCTTGTAATCGACGATTCTAATCTTGTCTTTGTCAAGCAGGTCTGCCCTGTCGATTCTGCCCTCAATTAGAATTCTTTCGCCCTCAACATTGAGCTCTATCGGGCTGAAAAATTCGCCCTCTCCAAATTTTTCCTCGAGAAAAATATCCGTGACACTTCCGCTACGCAGTTGTTCGACGAGCGCCTTTGCGGCTGAAAGGCAGATTTCCTTGATTCTATCTAATCTGTACTTCTCGCTTTCCGCAGAAAGGAAAAGCCCTTCGTTATATGTTCTTGCGATTTCTTCGAGCTTCTTATTTACAAGTTCTTCGATATTTCCCAAAGCCTCGACTGCTTCAGGCGCTTCTTGCTTCGCAGGCGCTTCTTGCTTCGCTGGTGCCTCGGCATTCGCAAGCGCCTCGGACTGCTGGGAATTTCCGACGCCAAGGGAGTTGCCTTCCTCTTTGGCGCGCTTCATTTCCTCGGCGACCATCTGCAGGCACTCGTGATATACATCTCCTATCGACCGCGGATCGCTTCTGAACGCCCTTTCCTCTTTCGCCTTTAACCCTTTTTGCACAAAGAACTTGAACGGGCAGGCATTGTATTGGTCAAAGCCAGAAGCTGACATGACATATCCTCTGTCCTTCCTTGCGTAAATGGTCTTTGCAAGCGCCTTATCTAACTTCGGCATCCTGTTCTCATCCTGCAAAAGAGCGAGCATTGTGTCGAGCTCTTCTTTATCGTTCTCGTCGTACCAATGCAGAAGAGCCTGTGTTAGCGAATCGCCATTTGGCGATGTTTTTCTGTCCTTGATGTGATTGACAAGATGCCTCAGGGTCTCGTAGCTGTCATTGACAAGGTCCATGCCCCAGCCCGCGCTTATCATGTCTTTCCTCACGTTGAGCATAGGAAAAAGATTCTTAAGCGAATCTACGATAGGTGACGCTGTCATGTCCTGTCCCTGCGCGTCCGCCATCGCGTAGCTTATGTAAAGCTCGTCCTTAGGGTGCGACATAATTCGATACATTGCGAGGTTTTCCTCGAGCATTTTTATATCGTCAAGTGCCCCAAGCGCGAAATTCTGTTCTCTGAAATAAGCCTTCTCGTCAACGGAGAAAAGCCCCTCTGATGATGGCTGAAGCGGCATAATGCCCTCGTTTGCTCCAAGCACAACAACAGCCCTCGCCTCACGAGGTCTTGTTCTTATCATCGTGCCCATTGTCAGGCCGTCAAGCGACGGAGGTATGACTCCGACTTCAACATCCATAAGGCCTGCAAGATATATATCGAGAAATTCTTCGATTTTCATCGAGTAATCTCCCATGATTTCGCTCATCTGGTCCAGAAGCTTAAGAGCTTCAGCGAGGCTCGTCCTTGTTCTTTGAGCCTCTTCATTGAGCCCATCCTTCTCCTGCTCAAGAGCGAAGTTCTCGATCTGTTCCGACAAATTCCAATCTTTTTCGAGATACTCTCGATATTTCTCGACGAAATTCGACACGGTCTCGGAAGATTCGATAATATCCGACAATTTAAGCAGTGGCTCGACGGCCCTCACTCTCAGCTCGTTAATCTGCTTAAGAGCCTCTTCATCGCTGTAATATTTGAAGTCCTTCTTCCACATGCTGTGCTTGATGCCATAGTCCCTTGTGTAATTCTCAAGCCTTGCTATCTCGTCTTTATCAAGGCCTGCGAGTCCTGTCTTCAGCATCGCCAGAACCCCAGCTGTATGGAAGTCATATCTGACGCTGGCAAGCATATTAACTATGCAAGAAGGGCCGATCGAATCTGTGATCCTTCTGCTTGAATCAAGGAAGACATCAAGTCCGTATTCTGCGAAAACCCTCTTGATAATAGGTTGCATAACATTCTCGTCATTTGCAATTACGACAATGTCCTTGTATCTGTACCCCTTGTCTCTGACAAGATGGTGAATATATGAGGCTGCAGATTCAGCTTCATAATACTGATTTGCGCACTGCAC
>CAVAIH010000130.1:0-3099 GCA_963588675.1 Sphaerochaetaceae bacterium
CTCCTTAAGGGAGTAACCATTCTTGCGGTAGCGGGAATAGTATGCAAGGCGCTTGGAGCGATTTTCAGAATTCCTTTAACCAATCTGATTGGTGCAGAAGGAATGTCCTATTACGGTGCCGCATATCCTGTATATTCGTTCTTCCTTACTCTTTCTACCGCAGGCTTTCCTGTAGCAATTTCCAGAATGGTCTCAGAGAGAACGGCACATGGGGATCACAGAAATGCATATAAGACATATAGACTTTCGTTCTATGTAATGCTCATCCTTGGAGTTATTTCGTTCTTCTGCTGTTTCTTCGGAGCAGGGCTGATTGCAGAAAAATCAGGAAATCCAGGCGCGAAGCTTTCTCTTATGGCAATTGCGCCGGCGCTACTCTTTGCACCGATTGCCTCATCCTATAGAGGTTACTATCAGGGCCAACAGAATATGATTCCTACTGCGCTCTCAGAGATAGTTGAACAGCTGTTCAGAGTCGGAGTCGGACTCACACTTTCCTTTATTCTTGCAAAAAAATCTCTCGAGTATGCGGCAGCGGGCGCAACCTTCGGCGCGTCTGCGGGACTCATGCTCGCCACTATAGTCCTTGTAATTCTTTTTGCCCGTGCTAAGAAGAACAGACAGAAGCTCTTCGAAGAATCCGTAACAAGAACGGAAAGCAATAATAGCATCGTTAAAGAACTGTTCAAGATAGCGATTCCTATTACAATCGGTTCTACGATTATGCCTCTTATGATGCTGATCGACTTATCAATTGTAATGAATCGTCTGCAGGCGACAGGATGGTCTCATGCCATGTCGAAGACTCTGTATGGCCTGATCAGCGGATTTTGCGATCCTCTTGTAAATATGCCGATAGTATTTGTGGACGCAATCGCAATAAGCCTGCTACCTGCCGTAACAGAAGCTTTTGCGCTGAATCGCAAAGCGGATCTTGAACATAATGTCAGAACGGGAATGAAGACGATGATGGTAATTGCATTTCCTTGTGCAGTCGGCTTGATTGTGCTTGCAAAGCCGATACTGTATATGCTCTATCCTCTGCGTCTTGATGAGGCAGATTTGGCTGTCAGCATACTGCAGATTCTCTCTGTCGGAATTGTTACACTTTCGGTAATGAGGACGCTGTCTTCGTCGCTACAGGGTATTGGCAAGGTTAACCTGCCGGTAATCAATTTATTTATCGGCGCGCTTGTAAAGATAGCAATTACATATGTGCTCGTCGGAATACCATCAATTAATGTTAACGGCGCAGCAGTAGGAAGCGTTGTAGCATATCTTACAGCTGCTGTGCTGAACTACATAGCGCTAAAGAAATATGCCGGTGTTCGATTCGACGGAGTTGCGGTTTTCCTTAAGCCTTTGTTTTCTTCGCTTATAATGGGCGTTGCAACATTCGGCGTATATTGGCTTATGAACAAGTTAACAGCAAGTAATGCGTTGTCGGCGCTGATTTCAATTGCCGTTTCCGTAGCAGTATACTTCGTCGTAGTATTTTTAACACGCACGTTGACAAGAGATGAGGCAATGCTCCTCCCAGGCGGAGACAAACTCGTTCGCATTTCAGATAAATTACATCTGACATCGAACTAATTTGAACTGATATTGAACTAATATCGGGCTATAAATATTTCAACAAATTACATCTGATATCAAACCAATATCGAACTGATATCGAACTATAATTGAATTGTGAACATTTCTACTTAAAACGACGAAAATGTTGACATATCAAGTGGTTTATCGCTATAATTAAAACACCTAAAACAAAGCAAGGAGGAAATAGGCATGAACAAAGCTGACTTAGTATGTAAGGTTGCAGATGCTACTGGTTTCAAGAAGAAGGACGCTGAGGTCGCATTAGACGCAGTTCTTAATTCAATCCAGGATGCACTTGTTGCTGGAGATAGCGTAAGACTTATCGGATTCGGAACATTCGAGACAAGAGAGAGAAAGGCAAGAACAGGAAGAAATCCTCAGAAGCCTGGCACTGTTATCGAAATTCCTGCATCAAAGGCACCTGTTTTCAAGGCAGGAAAGTCACTCAAGGATGCGGTAAACAAATAAGATTTCAGACGACATCCAAAGGCAGGAGCAGTTCTCCTGCCTTTTTTATATGAAGTATATGCAAAAGGAGGTATTTATAAATGATCTTTTGTTTTTCAGGAACGGGCAACAGCCGTTATATCGCAAATCGTATAGCACAGGGCCTACAGGACGAGATTGTAGACCTGAATGAAAAAATCAAATCAAACGACAATTCCCCAGTGGAGGTTAAAGGCGATGTGATCGTCGTTACACCAACATACGCATGGCGCGTTCCAAGAATCGTATCGGAGTGGCTTCGAAATACGGAACTGAAGGGTGCAGAGCGTGTTTGGTTCGTAATGAGCTGTGGCATGGAAATCGGAAATGCAGCTGAGTATAATATCGGCCTTGCTCAGGAAATGGGCCTATGCTATATGGGAACCACGAGAATTGTTATGCCTGACAATTATATCGCGATGTTTGATGCACCTCAGAAGAGCGAAGCCGAGGTGATTGTAGGAAAGTCACAGCCTGCTATTGATGCTGTTATATCATGCATCAAAGAAGGGAAGAGCCTTAATTCGTTCAAACACGGTATGCAAGACCGCGCTAAGAGTAGGGTAGTTAACAACGTTTTCTATAAAGTGCTTCTTAAGTCCTCAGCATTTGAAGTTTCTGACGCTTGCACTGGATGCGGACTGTGTGCTCAGAAATGCCCAACCAACTGCATTAGCTTAAAGGGTGGAAAGCCTGTATGGGCAGATAATTGTACGCATTGCATGGCTTGCATTAGCTATTGTCCTTCAAAGGCAATTGAGTATGGAAAGAAGAGCTTAGGAAAGCCACGCTACCACTTCGAAGAGTTAGATATTAAGTAGTCTGAAGAACATAGAAACGCCACACTGCAATTTCGAGGAATTAGACATTAAATAGTCTGAAGACCCCAGAAATTAGCAAGTAGAAATTAGGACGCCGAAGCCTGAAGTAGCATGATAGAACCTGTTGCTTCAGGCTTCTCATAAATAGGAAATCTAATCATAAATGTAATTGCAAATATAATCGTAAATTTAA
>CAVAIH010000131.1:0-3084 GCA_963588675.1 Sphaerochaetaceae bacterium
TAAGCGCTGTGTTCTTGCTTACATCAAGTGTTGTCAGGGCATTGTCGCTACAGCGAAGCTGTTGAAGAAGGGTGTTGTTTTCGACATTAAGCGATTCGAGCTTGTTGCTGTCGCAGAACAAATATATAAGCGCTGTATTCGTGCTGAGGCTAAGCGTTGTAAGCGCATTATTATCACAGCGCAAAAGTCCAAGCACTGTACATCCGTTAGTATTGATAGTTGTAAGCTTGTTGTTCTGGCAGTTCAAAGATTCAAGCTTGGTATTGGCGCTTACATCAAGCGATGTCAAGGCGTTGTCTTCACAAGCCAAAGTATCGAGAGCTGTGTTCTTGCTGACATCAAGCGAGAGCAGACTATTTTCGCCACAGTCTAAGAACGTAAGTGAAGTGAAATATTTGATTCCCGTCAAATCAGCGATGCCCTTATCGCTACAATCCATGCGCGTTACAGCTGACAGCTCTGTAGCGGACAGCACGCCATCTGCACCGCTTGTTCCGTCGGATTTGGTTGTATCATAGGCAGATACAAAAGCGCGGAAGTTCGCGTCCGGGAAGTTAGCGTTATCTATCGCAACATTACCGTCTTCTGCAAAGACCGCAAAAGGTGCGACGCATAATAACATAAGCATTGCAAGAAGCACGCTAAGAAATCTTTTTCCCATGCTATTTACGTTTGCTCTTCTCATGTTGGCCTCCTTTCGGATTGCTCCCGCCGGCAGAGAAAACTATCTACTGCACTTTCTTTTGCGCGCAGGATATAACACGCTTCTATCTAAGATAAATGTAACATAGAAATGCTCGTTTTGGGGAAAAAATTGGTATTACATTAATAATTGTTAAGCCATCATTTCAGTGCCCTTTAGTGCGGTCAATCCGCACTGGCGCTTAAGCTACTACGGCACTTTTCCGTGCGTGCTTTACGAAGGTGGACTTGAGTGATAGTATATTTTCAGCGAAGGGATTGGCGAAATCTCTCGAATAATTCAAAACAAAAAAACACGGAGGCAAGCTATGAACCAAACCGAGCGACGGCTGTACCTGATTCAGTCGCTTCTGAACGAGAAAACCGAATACCAGAACCTTGCCGTACCGTCCGACGCAGACGGCCAGAAGCATCTCCTGCGCTCGCTTGTGAACGTGCGACTGCCGAAAGCGATCGACGGCGATTTTCTGAAAATTCAGGACGAATACCTGCAGGAAGAGCTTCGGCAGTCCGGCATTACCGAGCTTTCGGATTTGAGCCCGATTGACGGTGATCTATATATTTGGCAGGGCGACATCACGAAGCTAAGTTGCGGTGCAATTGTCAACGCCGCGAACTCGGGCATGACCGGATGCTATGTGCCTTGCCATGCGTGCATCGATAATTGCATCCATTCTTACGCTGGCATTCAGCTTCGCCTGGACTGCGCAAAGCTTATGCAGAAACAGCGTTTTGAAGAGCCAACTGGCCAGGCCAAAATCACGAAGGCCTACAACTTGCCCTGCGACTATGTAATTCACACCGTCGGGCCGATTGTGGACGGCGAAGTGACGGCAGAGGACGAGAGGCTACTTCGCTCGTGCTACCACTCGTGTCTCGAACTTGCCGAGCAGAACGGCATAGAGAGCATCGCTTTTTGCTGTATCTCCACGGGTGTTTTTCATTTTCCAAATGAACGCGCGGGGGAAATCGCAGTCGAAACGGTGAGAAAGTACAAGGCCGAGAAAGGCAGTGAAATGAAGGTGGTATTTAATGTATTCAAGGACACGGACAGAGAGATATATGAAAGACTACTCGGATCAAATTAAGCAGTTAAAAAAAGCGTTCGACAGCGCGGACGCCGTCGTCATCGGTGCTGGTGCGGGGCTGTCCACATCGGCGGGTTACACCTACAGCGGAGAGCGCTTCAAAGAAAATTTTGCCGACTTCATAAGTAAATACGGCTTTGCGGATATGTACACCGGCGGGTTCTATCCGTTCGCTTCTCTCGAAGTGTACTGGGCATACTGGAGCAGATATATTTACATTAATCGGTATTCGCCTGCGCCGAAGCCTGTATATGAGAATCTTCTGGGCCTCGTCGCCGACAAGGACTACTTCGTCATCACGACCAATGTCGACCACTGCTTCCAGAAAGCGGGTTTTGACAAGGAGCGCTTGTTCTATACGCAGGGCGATTACGGGCTCTTTCAGTGCAGTAAGCCGTGCTGTCAGGAGACTTTCGATAACGAGGATATCATCAAAAGCATGGTCGTAGCACAAGGTTATGCAATTGAGTCGAACGGCACACTTGCCCCACCCGAAACGCCAAAAATGATTGTTCCGACCGAGCTTGTTCCGCACTGCCCGCACTGTGGTAGGCCGATGACCATGAACCTCAGGGCCGACGACAAATTCGTCGAGGACGACGGCTGGCACAGTTCCGCCGAGCGTTATGCGAACTTCCTTCGCGCGCACGACGAGCAGAAGATTCTTTTTCTTGAGCTTGGCGTGGGATACAACACTCCCGTGATTATCAAGTATCCGTTCTGGCGTATGACAGCGAGAAATCCATATGCCATCTATGCCTGCATAAATTTGGGCGAGACAGATGTCCCAGCTGAGATCCGCAAGCAGTCCATCTGCGTCGACGGGGATATTGGAGAATTGCTTGCACAATTGTGAAATAACTTTCGGGGATAAAAGTTCGAGGATAACAAATCGAGGAAATCAGCGAATACTGATTTCCTCGATTTTTCATTATTTAATTACTGGTCATCTTGATCTCAAGCTTGGTCCAAAGATTATTTGGAATATTCCTCGGAGCCCCCAAGATTCAACCACAAATTTATTTGGTTAAACCCCCAAGATTATTTGATGACCACATCTTAATTGCTCTGCTTTCTTCTAAGCAGAAGTGCAACTCCTACTGCGGAGATGAGGCCTACTACTGCGAAGAGTCCAAGCTCGCTGTTGTCGCCTGTTGCAGGTGCCTTTGCTGCCTTAGTCGTGTTAGCCTTTGCAGTCTCGCTTGCAGGTGCTGTGTAGACAGTGCTCCACTCGTTCTCGTTATCAGTCTTATTGCGGGTGGTTCCATCTCCGAGAGTGATTGTGTAAGTGTAG
>CAVAIH010000132.1:0-3053 GCA_963588675.1 Sphaerochaetaceae bacterium
AGAAGCAAGAAACGCAGATGACCGGGCATGGCAGCCAGTTGCATAAAGATAATTACCGCTCAGGGTTTACAGCAGGGGTTTTAATTTTATTCTAATGTTGAAGCGTACCCGGCTGAATTTTGAGGTAATGGACGACGTACACGGCTAGCTTTGCATAGCCGTTTTTTTGTTAGCGAAAAACTAATAGGCATTCACTTAGATTTATCAAGACTTATCAAGAAAGGAGAAAATTATGAAAAAGAGGCTATTTCTAATTATCACGTGCGCTTTCGTGATAATGTGCTTCATGTCGGCGGGAGCGTTCGCAGAGCAGTCGAAGACAGATGCTTCCACGGAAAGCAACACGCTAGTGGCAGTGGCACAAGCTGAAGGAGGTCAACAGACGGACGGTGGCCAGACAACAGAGAGCCCGCCTGCTGAGAACCCGCCGGTAGCGACTCAGCTGTTAGCGACTCAGCCGGTAGCGAGCCAGACAGCAACAGTCTATGATGGCACCTCAGCAGAAAAAGCGTGGCAAGTTAGCACTCCAGCAGAGTTGAAGTCCGCTCTAGAAAAAGGCGGATACATCAGCATAACGCAGGATTTCAGCTTCACAGAGACTTGGACGCCAGTAACACTCACCAAGGCTGTTACAATTGATGGTAACAATCACACATTAACAGGACTGAATGTTACAAATGCACTTAAAGGTGGCAATACTGGGCAAGAAGGCAGTGATCACAGCGGATATAATTCTGGCCTGATTGGAACAACCTCTGCGAGTATAACCATTAGCAATTTAACATTTGCTGATGCTGAGATAAATCCAGGAAAAACGCTAAATCAAGATGCTACCTATAGCTACGAAAACGGCTTCAGCCAGGCTGCTGTTATCGCGGGTTCTACTACTGGAAGTGCAGCTACTACACTCACGAATGTACATATCAAAAATAGTGAGGTAACAGCGGATACAAAATGTGGACTTTTTGTTGGAAACACATCAGGAACAGTAACTATTACTGGATGCAGTGCAGAAGACTCCACAGTAACTGGCAACTATAGTTATGCATTACTGGTTGGTCTCGCTCATGGGAAGGTTACAGTTGACGAAGCTACCAAAGTGAAGAATTGCAGTACCAAATTCATTGTGGGATCTGAATTTAAGCAGACTGACTATGACAATGCAGATACAAAAGATGGGTATAAGTACTTTACGTATACTTATTCTGGCGGTAAGCAAAGGATTTTTACTTTAGAGGCTAACGGTGGATGGATAAATAGTAGAACGAACTTCGGTGTAAGTACTGGACTCGCCTCAAAGGAAGCTATTACCTATGACGGCGTTGCAAGTATCAACGGATGGGAGTACCAGTCACTCAACGCTGCAATCAACTCAGCACAGGATGGCGATACAGTAGAGATCATCGCGGATTGCAATGTTAAGCCTATTGAAATTGGATCCGAGAAAAACTGGACTAAAGGCATCACTATTGATGGTAATGGACATACTGTTACAGGATGGAGCAATGCTAAGCGTGATACTACATATAATGACTTCCTTGCGATTGATGTATACGACAAAGTGAATTTTAAAGATATAAATTTCAAGAATTTCACTAACGGAGAGACAAGTACAGTTATTGACGCAGCGATTATAAAAGGGTACAGTGGGTGCGATATAACTGTTGAAGATTGCACATTTGAGAATTTCAACCGTCAGGCAATTTATTTTGCGCCTGGAAGTGGTGGAAAAATGTCGGTTATAGGTTGTACTTTTGACTGCAGCTCTACTAATGAAAAATACACAATCCAAAAGGCTATCCTTATTAACCCAGGTACTGCTGGAAGTGAAGCAGTGATTAAGAACTGTAAAATTAGCTATACGGGCAGTACAGCAAAAGGCTGGTCTGGTGGAGCAATCGAAGTCTATGGTGGAAAAGTTCTTGTCGAGGGATGCACAATAACTGACTGCGAAGCAGGTGTTTTGGCTACTCGAGAATATTATAATCAAGGAGAAAATGTAGACATTGACATAACACTTAGGGACACAACAATTTCCGCAAGGGATACAGCTGTATGGCTTTCAAATTATAAGGGAAAAGGTGATAATACCAAAGCAAAGATCACGATGGAAAGCGGAACATATACGGGAGTTACATACTCAACCGCATTCAGCTCGATGTCAATGCAAAACCAAAAAGATGTTTCAGATGATGACATGGATAAAATAACATTTATCATCTTAGGTGGAACATTTACAGGTCCGATTGACATCCTTCAAACGTACACCATAGACGGCGGTAGCAAGAAAGGTAATATCACCATCACCGGCGGTACATTCTCATCTGATCCAACTGCATACCTTGCAGATGGATATGGGGCTACACAAGGCACAGACGGCAAATATACAGTTGCTTTGAAGAATCCTGAGAAAGTCGTAGATTCCGTAAACTCCAAGCTTGACACTAAGACCCAGCAGGGCGAAGTCGCTGTAGAGGTCGGAAAAGGCGTTGCCGTTGAAGATAAGGAAACAGCAAAGGACGTTGCAAAGAGCGTCTCCGCTGATCTGAATAAGCCTGAGACTACCAAGGAAATTACAGTTAGCAACGATGATAAGAAGACTGCTGTTGATAAGCTTGTAGCTGCAGGCCAGGTTAAGATAGACAATGAAGGCAATGTAGTTTCAGCTTCAGGCGGAGAAGTTACGATAACAATTATCGAAGAGCCTTATCTCGAAGTTGAGGTCACAGAGATCAAAACAGATAAGGACACTGGTAAGAAAGAGCTTAAGCTTGACATTACTCCTAAGTATAATCTGCTTGCTACAACAGCAACAGGAGAAGCTATAGCTAATGCAGAAAAGGTTACAGTATCAACTGGAAATGCTCTTAATGTAGAGGCGAAGACAGATGTTAAGCTTCAGCTTCCAGAAGGATTTGCGAAAGCTGGCGACAAGCTCCTTGTTACGCATACGAAGCATGATGGCACCGTAGAGTATTTAACAGGTAAAGTTACTGAGGAGGGAGGCGTACTTTATGTAAGCTTCACTACAACTGGATTCTCACCAATTGTTG
>CAVAIH010000133.1:0-3017 GCA_963588675.1 Sphaerochaetaceae bacterium
GTCTGTGCTGATGCAGCCAGTGTAGCCTTACCATCGTTCAGCTCTTTAGTCTTTGCAGCCAGTGTAGCCTTACCGTCGTTCAGTTCTTTAGTCTTTGCAGTGAGGGTAGCCTTACCTTCAGCGAGTTCCTGCTTGCCGGCTGCCAGGTCTGCCTGACCCTTCTCGTAGTCAGCAACACCCTGAACGTATGCTTCCTCGTTTTCCTCGAGCTGAGCAATACCGTCCTCAAGCTTGCCAAGGTTCTCGTCAGTGATTTCGCCCTGTTCTTCCCAGTAATCCTGGCATGCCAGAACATCCTTTATATTAACTGCACCTCCGTAGAATCCGAGTACAGCTCCAAGAATCAGAACTATGCTTAAAACTTTTGATAAACCTTTCATTTTTTGATTATTCCTCCTTTCCTTAAAGATTGTCGATATACATCGTTAAAATCATAACATTAAACGCCGAGTTCCGCAATGAAAAAAGTCAACAAATGTCCACAAAATTTTCACAAATCTTCACATTTCGCCAATCAAAGAAAGTTTTGCCAACATTTCTCCGCACGCACTTATTAATTTTCCATTTATGGGTTATAATATACGAAAATACCAAGCTAGAATTCGTAGCAGAATAGAGCGGAACAAAGATAATAAAGCAGAATAAAACAATTAATAGACGGAGGTTAATATGGCATACGACGAGCAAAGAATACATGAGATAGTAAGCAAGCAACGCGCTTACTTCAACACCGGCGCAACCCTTGATGTTGAATGGAGAATCAAACAGCTTAGCAAGCTCAAGACCGCGCTTTTGGTTCACGAGAAAACTTTAGTAGAAGGCATCGTTATGGACCTTGGCCGTAGCGAGGTTGAGGCTTCGTTCTGCGACATCGGGCCTGTCATCATGGAAATCAACGAGACGATCAAGGGCCTTCGCAAGTGGGCAAAGACAGAGGTGCACTACAGCGGACTCACATGTTTTCCAAGCATCATCACCAAGGTCTACAAAATGCCTTACGGAGTGTCGCTGATCATAAGCCCGTTCAATTTCCCATACATGCTGTCCCTGGGCGTTCTTGTTGCGTCAATCGCAGGCGGAAACACGTCCGTGATCAAGGCAAGCTCCAAGTCAAAGGAATGCACTAAGAGGCTTCAGCAGATCCTCGCCAAATACTATCCGGAGGAATACATTACGGTCATTGACGGGGGCCACGACGTTGCTGATATGTGCCTCGCCGAGAGATTCGATAAGATTTTTTATACGGGCTCGCCTAAAGTCGCTAAGCATGTAATGGCGGAGGCATCCAAAAACCTGACTCCTGTGGCGCTCGAGCTCGGCGGTGAGACGGGTAACTGGTGCGTTGTCAGAAAAGATGCGGATCTTAAGGATACCGCAAGGAAGGTGGCTTTCTTCAAGCTTTGCAACAGCGGGCAGATTTGCATCAACATCAATCAGATTGCGGTCGCAGAGGAGGTCGCTGACCAATTCGTCGAGGAGCTGAAGCGCGCTTATACCAAGCAGATAGGGCCGGATCCTCTTAATAATCCGGAATATCCGAAGCTCATCGCGCAGTCTGCGTACGACAAGTGCGCTAAGGAGGCCGACGAGTACAGAGACAGGATCGTCTTTGGCGGTAAAGGCGACCCGGCAAGCCTCAAATATGCGCCAACTATCATTTATCCTGTGGGAATTGACGAGCCAATCGTTAATCACGAGCTTTTCAACCCTCTGCTTTCGATCGTCAAATACAAGGACAGCGAGATCGACTCTGTCATCGAGACAATCGAGTCGCGTGAGCACGGCCTTGCGTTCTATGTTTTTACAAAAGATATGAAGTGGGCTGAAAAAGTAATGTCGGCAGGTCAGTTCGGTGGCGGTTGCATCAACGAGGTGTGCCTCCAGCTCATGGTCAAGGGTGTGCCTTTCAACGGAACGGGGCACTCGGGAATGGGCGCTTACCACGGCGAGTGGGGCTTCAGAGAATTCACGCATCCGAAGACTGTGATGAAGGGATATACGAAGTTCAATCTTCCTCTGCGCGAGCACCCTTACAGCGGTCCGGCAAACAAATACAAAGGAATCGCGCTGAAGATTTTCGAGAGGTAGGGTGTCAGATTCGAATTCGCGCGACCGAGTGCACGACCGCAACCCCGTCCTTGAGCGAGAACTTAACCTCGTAACACGAATAACGCATAGCATAGATACGATCCTCGTCCGTCTGATACTGCGGACGGGGATTTTGCGCTATAAGGCGGGTGATCGTATGAATGTCCTCGGGGCTGATTGCTTGCGAGGAAATTGGAGCCGAAGCCACGGAGCCTTCGGATACATTGAGGCCATCAGAACCCTCGGGCGCCCCAGAATCATTGAGGCCTCCCGAGCCTTCGAAAGCCTCGCAAGCCTCGTCTGCTCCCGAGCCTTCGGCTTTTTTTGAAACTTCGAGGGCCTCAGGCCAAACGACCTCGAGGAGCCCGACCTCAGGCGACTGCGCGTAGGAGCACAGCGCATCCGGATGGCTGTCCGAATACGGAATATACGGCTTGATGTCGAGAAGCGGTGTGCCGTCGACGACGTCCGCGCCACTAATCGCGATGCGATTTTTTTCGATAGCAAGAAGCTTGACGCAGGAAAGGCCGATGCGATTAGGGTGAAAAGGCGAGCGCGTCGCAAAAATCCCTTTGCGCGTATTACCGCCGAGCCTTGGCGGACGCGCCGTCGCGTGAAAATCCCAGCTTCCGTCGGAATTGAGATTCTCCGAAGCAAGCCAAATGAGCCAAAGATGCGAAAATTCCTCGAGCCCTCTTAGGGCGTTCGCGTCGTTATATGGCTTGAGAAGCTCGATGTAGCCGGCGTCGTCGACTATCCCGCTTTGACGGGGAATGCCGAATTTGTCCGGGTAATTTGTATGAATGAATCCGATGGGCTTGATTATCGGATCGCCTACTGCCTTTAAATCCATGCTCTGCTCCTTGATTTCACTTGATTTCTGACTTCCGTTATGATAATATCATCGAGCGCGATTGTTCGCAAATGCA
>CAVAIH010000134.1:0-3002 GCA_963588675.1 Sphaerochaetaceae bacterium
TCCCCAAAGATCCATCAAGTAACACGTGACGCGCTCAGTGGCAAAAGTCGTACAATCGCTAAGCACAGGCGCGCCTTCAAGCGCACATTGGCGTGCACTACATCATCATGCCCTGAATTACAGCCATATAATCGTTCAAATAGCACGCATATTCAGGCGAACCAACCGTCTCAACATAGCCCTTCTCAACAGCTTCAACGAATTCGCATTCACCGCCGAGCTGTTTGAGAGCTCCGTCAATATTAAAGAAGTGGAAGAGTACGAAAGGCGAACGGCGCTCATATACGCCATGTCCGGATTTGGACTTGCCCTCAGCGACTCTGAAGTAGCAAGCAACTATATCCTTTTCGTTTCCATCGTCAACTCTGAACTGATAAATTCTCTCAGGCTGTCTACGGCAGAATTCTACCATGTCGGGATCACCGAGCTTGTTGTATTTCGACAGCGCCCTTGTGATCATGTAAAGAGACATCTTGATCTTGAGGATTTTCTCGTTTCTGTCCTTAAGCTTGTTGTTAGGCTTAGTCATTATCTTAAGTCCCATCAGCAAGCTGAGAAAATCAGGAGCAAGTGAGAGCTTGCCTTTGATTCCAGGAACTGCAAGTCCGCCCTTCAGAAGAGCATTCATTCCTTTTACAGAACCGAAAGTAAGTGTGAGATCAGCCCTGTCAGCTGGGCCCTCCTCTACTGTAATCTTGCCGTCCTTAACGTGCATGTTACAGCAAAGAAGCTCTTTGCCGTTCTTTGCGCCGAACTGGAAAACCTTGTCGTAATTCTTGAATTTTGCAAAGGACGGATCGTCATCGAGTAGAACCTGAATTGTTGGAAAAGCCGCGGTAAAGAATAACCGAGCTGTCATGATATCTTTAGTATTAGCGCTCATATTATTCATCCTCCCAGTCATCGTCAGCCTCATATTCGATACCGAGGTATTCTCTTACGAGTTCGCAAATTCCGTTAGCATCGAACTTATAATGTGCATACAGGTCTTCCGCATATCCGATCATGGAATATTCGTCCTGCATTCCGTGTTTCTTGAACTTAACATTGAGTCCCTCTTCGGCGATTACGCTTGCAACGGATTCTCCGAGTCCGCCGACAACGTTGTGCTCCTCGATAGTCAGGATTTTGCCGGTTTTCTTAGCTGAATCTATGATTGCCTGTCTGTCGATAGGCTTGATTGTGTGCATGTTGATAACCTGAACCTCAACCCCGTCTCTTTCGGATAAGGTCTTTGCGGCATTAACGCTCTGGAGAACTCCGATTCCGCAAGTAATGATAGTAAGGTCTTTGCCGTCTCTCATCATTGTTGCCTTGCCGATTTCAAAATCATAATCCTCGTTCTCGTAAATAGGTGGCTCAAATCCGCGACCGATTCTCATGTACACAGGGCCTGGATAGTCCACGCATGCGCGAACTGCCTTGGAGGTCTCGATACCGTCAGCAGGGCAGATTACTGTCATGTTCGCAAAGGATTTCATTATCGCAAAATCCTCTGTGCAGTGGTGTGTAGTTCCTGCATGTCCGAAGGAAATTCCAGAGTGAGTAGCGATGATTTTTACAGGAAGGTTCTGATAGCATACATCAGTTCTTATCTGCTCACCGCTTCGCAGGCAGGTCATAATTGCAAAAGAGCTTGCAAAAGGAATAAGTCCGACCTTCGCCATACCTGCGGCTACGCCGATCATATTCTGCTCAGCAATACCTACGTTAAAGAGTCTGTCCGGATGAACAACTCCGAATTTGTTAAGCGCTGTGGATTTCTCCAGGTCAGCGGTAATTGCTACGATTCTGTCATCTGTCTTAGCCAGCTCGGCGAGTGTACGTCCGTAAATCTCACGAGCAGTCATAGTTGAGGAGTCGTAACATGTCCAGTTAGTGCCTGTATTTACTTCTGCCATGACCTACACCTCCATTTTCATAATCGAAGCCTTAGCCTTAGCGCAGACTTCATCAGTACCGTTGCAATAATGATAAGGAACCTGGCCTTCCATGAAATCAACGCCCTTGCCCTTGATTGTGTTGGCAAGTATCAGAGCAGGCTTCTCGCCTGGCTTCTTAGCCCAAGCTTTGTCGAGAGCCTCGCAAATCTGGGTCATATTGTTTCCGTCGATTTCAATTACATCAAAGCCGAATGCTGTCCATTTATCCGCAAAAGGCTCAAGCGCCATAACCTGCTCTGTGGTTCCGTCAATCTGAGCTTTGTTGCGGTCAACGATAGTAATTACATTAGTTGCATTGAAGTGTGAAATTGCCATTGCAGCTTCCCAGACACTTCCCTCCTGGCACTCACCGTCTCCCATCATGCAGACAACCTTCTGGTCCTTGCCTTGGAATCTGAGGCCGAGCGCCATTCCAAGTGCCATAGGAAGTCCGTGACCGAGTGAGCCTGCAGATGCATCGCATCCGAGAACCTTATTTGTATCAGGGTGCATTGCGAATGGACTGCCGAAGTGGTTGAAAGATTTCAGCTGTTCTTCTGGGAAGTATCCTCGCTTTGCAAGTACAGGAATATATCCTGCTGCAGCATGACCCTTTGAGAGAATGAATCTATCTCTTTCGTCCCAGTCAGGATTCTTAGGATCAATCTTCAGATACTTGAAATAAAGTGCAGTCAGCATGTCCATGCAAGAAAGTGAACCGCCGACATGCGCACCGCCTGACCATTTCATAACGTCGATAACGGTCAGGCGCAAGTCTTTTGCAGTCTGCTTCAACTGCCTAAGCTCTTTTGCGTCTATGCTCATAGCATCCTCCTTTTCGTCTATTTTCATATACTCGAGCGAACTTGATTCCAATCGTGCGAATTTAGTTCGTATCCTATCTTCATATTAGCATAAACGCAAAGCTGTCGCATAGTTAGATATTTAAGTGACATTCATTCACTTGTTCTTTTTTCGTGCATTCATTTCTTGACGCGCGTTTGAAAAATCTTGATGACGCCGCTGATGCAGGAGCGCGGTAAGTGTTACATTGATGGCACGCTCTCGCTTCGTTGCCGA
>CAVAIH010000135.1:0-2936 GCA_963588675.1 Sphaerochaetaceae bacterium
GTCAGCGGAGGAGATGAGGCTTTCTGGAGAAATTACTTCGACCTTGATACAGATTATTCTGAGATCAAGGCGAGGCTTATCGAGGCGGAGCCGAGAATCGCGCCCGCAATAGAGGCAGGCTACGGCATTCGCATTCTGAGACAGGACTGCTTCGAGACTCTCATATCATTTATAATCTCGCAGAACAACAACATCCCGCGCATCAAGAAATGCATAGAGGGCCTCTGCGAGAGCTACGGACATATTATCGAAGGCGCAAGGAGCCTTTATGCGTTCCCGACACCAGAAGCCGGAACTGAAAACAGAAGCGAGGCCGGAATCAGAAACGGAGCTGGAACCGAAGGCGCAAGGAGCCTTTACGCGTTCCCGACACCAGAAGCCCTTGCAAATGCGAAGATAGAGGATTTAGCACCGCTGAAGCTCGGATACAGGGACAAGTACATCATCGAAGCGAGCAAGCGATATGTCGCAGAAGGCGCGCCAAGCCCAAAGACGATTTCCTCCTATCTTGGCGTAGGCCCCAAGGTCGCAAGTTGTATCAGACTCTTCGGAATGGGATGCACCGACGCTTTTCCAATCGATGTATGGGTCAAAAAAATCATGGCAGATATGTACGGCTTCGACGAGAGCGACATAAAGGGCATGCAAGCTTTTGCGGAGGAACGCTTCGGCAGTCTCGGCGGATATGCACAGCAGTATCTTTTTAATTACTACAGGAACGTTAAGACTTTATAAGCCAGCGGGCGAGTCAAAACCCACGATAAGAGCGTGAGGACGACAGCCCGCTTTTTTATATTATGTGATGATATCTTCACTTTTGTCTGCTTGACAAAGCATTAATACTGAGTAAAATAATAATCAGATTAGCACTCAAGACTTGTGAGTGCTAATAAAATGCGCTAATAAATATTAGTTTATATATAAGGAGGCAAAAGTAATGAGCATTGGAATCAGACCACTCGGTGCACGAGTTGTTATCAAGAAGATGGAAGCTGCAGAGAAGACTGAGGGCGGATTGATCCTTTCGGGATCAGCTAAGGAGAAGCCACAGCAGGCAGAGGTTCTCGCTGTAGGTCCAGGAACCGAAGACGAGAAGATGGAACTCAAGGTTGGCGATGTTGTTGTTTTCTCAAAGTACGGCGGGAGCGACCTCAAGTACAAGGGCGAGGAATACACAATCATCAGTCAGAGAGACATTCTTGCAGTTATTGAATAATCGGCTCGAAGCACGTTAAGAGTATTTAAGAGGACTGCAAATATTTTGCATTTTCAGGAGGTAGAAAAAATGGCTAAAGAATTATGCTATGGAGAAGAATCAAGAGGAAAACTGCTCAAGGGAGTAGACAAGCTTGCAGATACAGTAAAGATTACACTTGGACCTAAGGGAAGAAATGTTCTTATCGAGAGAAGCTATGGTTCACCGCTGATTACAAACGACGGTGTTTCAATCGCAAAGGAAATTGAGCTTGAAGATCAGGTTGAGAACATGGGAGCTCAGCTCGTTAAGGAAGTTGCAACAAAGACAAATGATGTTGCAGGTGACGGAACAACAACAGCTACATTGCTTGCTCAGGCAATTATCAGAGAAGGCTTCAAGAACGTTACAGCAGGAGCAAATCCTATGATTCTCAAGAAGGGAATCAACGGCGCTGTTGATGTTGCAGTAGATTACCTTAGAAAAAGCGCTCAGCAGGTACAGGACAAGGCAAGCATCGCACAGGTTGCATCTGTTTCTGCAGCAGATGAGGAAATCGGAAATCTTATCGCAGAGGCAATGGATAAGGTTGGCAAGGATGGAGTAATTACAGTTGAGGAATCAAAGACTCTTGGAACAACTCTCGACGTTGTTGAGGGTATGCAGTTCGACAGAGGATACCTCTCACCTTACATGGTAAGCAACACAGATACTATGGAAGCTGTAATGAGCAATCCTCTCATCCTTCTGACAGACAAGAAGATTTCAAACATTCAAGAACTCGTACCTCTTCTCGAGGGAATCATGAAGGCAGGAAGAAGTCTTCTCATCGTTGCAGATGATGTAGACGGCGAGGCACTCGGAACAATCGTAGTAAATAAGCTCCGTGGAACACTCGATGTAGTAGCTGTTAAGGCACCTGGTTTTGGCGACAGAAGAAAAGCAATGATGGAAGATATCGCTATTCTGACAGGCGGTGTGGTAATCAGCTCAGAGCTTGGATATGAGCTTTCGGACGCAACAATGGATATGCTCGGTCAGGCTGGAACAGTTAAGGTTAATAAGGACCACACAGTAATCGTTAACGGCGCTGGAGACAAGAAGGAAATCGAGGACAGAATCGCTAAGATTAGAAAAGAAATCGAGAATACAACTTCAGATTTCGATAAAGAAAAGCTTCAGGAGAGACTTGCTAAGCTTGCCGGCGGTGTTGCTGTAATCAATGCAGGAGCCGCAACAGAGACAGAGCTTAAGGAGAAGAAGCTGAGACTTGAGGATGCTCTTAACGCTACAAGAGCTGCAGTTGAAGAGGGTATCGTTGCCGGCGGTGGCACTTCGCTCATCCGTGCAAAGGAAGTTGTTAAGGAATATGCTGACAAGCAGGAAGGCGATATGAGAACTGGCGCTAAGATTATCGAGAGAGCTTTGGAAGAGCCTGTTCGTCAGATTGCTGAGAATGCAGGCCTTGAGGGCAGTGTAGTAGTTGCAGCAGTAATCAAGGAATCAGGCAATGTCGGCTTCAACGCAGCAACAGAAGAGTATGTTGACCTTATGAAGGCAGGAATCGTTGATCCTGTTAAGGTTACAAGATCAGCACTTCAGAATGCTGCAAGCGTGGCTGGAATGCTCCTCACAACAGAGGCAGGCATCACAGAAATCAAGGAACCAGCTCAGGCACAGCCTGCAATGCAGGGTGGCGGAATGGGAATGATGTAGGCCTTTCCGGACTCATCTTTCAAAC
>CAVAIH010000136.1:0-2888 GCA_963588675.1 Sphaerochaetaceae bacterium
AAAAAGGCAATCCGCAGATACTGTGGTTTGCCTTTTTATAATTACATAAAACGCTTGAAGCGCCTGAATCTCATCAGGCTTGAATTGTTTGAAGCGCCTATCTTACTACTGATTCCTTAGAAAAGATTCAAAGGATATTCTCCGCTTGCTTTCAGCTCTGCGAATTTAGCAACAACACCAGGCTTGTCTTCCTTGTATGTAACGCCGAACCATTTATCAGCGGAAGTCAGAACCTCATAGGAACAACTGCCTTCTGTAATCTGCTTGTTGATTGGGCTCTGAATATAATATTCGCCCTTCATAGGATTGCTATCCATGATGTCGCCGAGGGCCTCCTTGAAGCCGTCTTCAAGAACCTGCATATATTCTGCAGAAAAGCCCCAAAGATTCATCGACACAGGGGCGTCGCTTGGAATTACGAGCTTGCTTCCGTCCGCAAGCGTGTCGGTAATCTGTCCTGCATATTCGCCTTCTGTTTCTTTTCCGACCTTAAGGTGCTCTACGATATTGAGAAGCTTGCCGTCCTTTGATGAACAGATTCCTCTGGAAACTGTGCCGTTCTCGGACAAAGTGTTCTCGATGTGGAAGCCGACCATGCAGTTGTGACCTGCGTCAGCCTTGCTTGTCAGGAAGTCGTAAATTTTCTTGAAGCCCTCTCTGCCGTAATAGTCGTCTGCGTTAATTACTGCAAAAGGAGCGTCTATGAACTCGCTCGCGGACAGAACGGCGTGGCCTGTTCCCCAAGGTTTTGTACGTCCCTCAGGAACGCTGAAGCCCTCAGGAAGGTTGTTGATATCCTGGAAAGCATAATATGTCTCGTACAATTTGCCTGCGCCTTTTTCGATATGATCGCGGAAAACATCCTCGAAGTCGTGCTTGATGATGAAGCATGCTCTTCTGAAGCCTGCCTGATAAGCATCATACAGAGAGAAGTCCATGATGATATCGCCCTGCTCGGTAATCTGATCGAGCTGTTTGTTTCCACCATATCTACTGCCCATACCGGCAGCCATTATTACAAGAATAGGTTCCATTATATACACCTCATTATCCTTTCTCTAACTTTTGCTTCGCCCATAATCTGCTGTATAGTCCAGACATCAGGAGACTGAGCTCTGCCGACTAAGGCGATTCTTATTACTGAGCTTACATGTCCGACATGACCCTTGTAGTCATCAGGGTTCTTCTTGAAATCCTTAGGCTTCCCCGCATATCCGAGCTCTACCGCAAGGTCTCTGATCTTGCCGAACCACTGCTCGTTGTCGTCGCTGTGGTCATATGTCTCAAGATATTTTTGCAAAATAAGCTTGGCATCAGCGGAAGCCTCGGCAGGATATTCATCAACGATCTCAAAAGCTTCGTCAAAGAAGTATGCGATGAAATCCATTATCTGCCTTGCGTAGATAAGATCGGCTCTTGGCCTTACATCGTGCCTTCCTATATCCAGGATTTTCTCGAGCTTAGCCATATCCTTAAATACATAAGAATATTCAGGCGCAAATTCCTCGCTCCACGACTTAAGGAAGCTTGCGATTTCCGAAGCAGGGATGCGAAGCAGAGTGCTTTTGCTTACATCGTTGAGCTTGTCGAGGTCGAAAAGGGCTCCAGATGATGACATTTTCTCTGTTGTAAAATCGAACTCCTCAATGTCCGCAGTAGGGTTGGCCTCGCGCCACTCCTCGAAGTTGGAGTTGAGCACGGTCATAAGATATTCTCTTACTGCCGAAGGATGATATCCTTGATTCCTGTAATAATCCAATGAAAGCTCTGGGTCCTTGCGCTTACTGAGCTTGCGCTTATTGCCAGTTTCGTCGATTTTCATAAGTACAGATGTATGGCAATATACAGGCAATTCAAAGCCGAGGTAATTAAAGAGCTCGATATGAATAGGAAGAGAAGGAAGCCACTCCTCGCCTCTTACAACATGAGTGGTTCTCATGAGATGGTCATCAACCACGTGCGCGAAATGATAAGTAGGGATTCCTGTAGTTTTGATAATTACTATATCCTGGAAATTTTCAGGTACCTGAAGCTCACCGCGAATAGCATCGACTACTGTATTTCTCTTGATGTCATCGCCGACCGCGTTAGGAGTTCCTGAGGACTTAAGCCTTATTACAAATGGCTCGCCGGCATTCAGCTTCGCAAGAACCTCAGCCTCAACAGCAGGGTCCTTATCCCATTCTCTGTATTTCGATTGGCCGGCATAAATTCCGGGAGTAATCTTAAGCTTTTCCTCCTCTTCTCTGATCTTCGTAATCTCTTCTTCGCTGAGGAAACAAGGGTAAGCCTTGCCCTCCGACAGGAGCTTCTTAGCATAGCAACGATAAATTTCGCCTCTGTGGCTCTGCGTATAGTCGCCATAGGCACCGACATCTCCGTCGGCAGTCACTCCCTCGTCAAATTTAATTCCGAAGAAAGAAAGGGAAGATATAATTGTCTCTACCGCGTTCTCAACAAAGCGCTTATCGTCGGTATCCTCTATACGAAGATAGAAAACGCCTCCGCTCTGGTGTGCAAGGCGCTCGTCAACGAAGGCACCGTAAAGGTTCCCGAGATGGATGAAGCCTGTTGGGCTTGGGCCGAGTCTTGTAACTTTCGCGCCCTGTGGAAGCTCTCTTGCCGGATACATTGCCTCGTAGTCATCTACGGTCTTGGTAATATCCGGATAAATGAGTTCGCTCAACTCTGAATTAGTCATTTTATACTCCTTGATTTCTTGATATTAGGCTTTCGCCTAAGCCTTATAATTATACACTCAAGGGAGCTGTATTGCAATTTAGACCGGCTCACATAGCTTTTTTCACAAGCTTTAAGTGACTATCTGCGCTCGCTTATGTTATAATAACTTCGTATGACAAAATGGATAGGAATACCCGCGAGGACAG
>CAVAIH010000137.1:0-2794 GCA_963588675.1 Sphaerochaetaceae bacterium
TTCTGACTCCGAGAGCGGACGACAAAGACAGGTTCAATTACGAGATTCTTCTCGAAGAGAGGCTCATGCTCTGCGTGCCTAATGCGATTGCAAAAGAAGTCGGACTCGAGACCTCAAACGGCGCAAAGTTAAACGACGCAAAGTCGAGCGACGTAAAGTCGAGTGGCGCAAAGTCAAGCGACTCAATGTCGAGTACTGCAAGTCCGAGCACTGCAAAGTTAAGCGCCAAGGATTTTGCTAATCTTTGCGAGTATCCATTCGTTGTGCTTAGAAACGAGCAGGATATAGGCATCAAGATGCGCGAGCTTTGCCGACGGTATAACTGCGAGCCTAAGAATGTGATTATGGCAGAGCAGACGATGACATCACTTGCGCTCAGCATGTCGGGCGTCGGAATTTCGCTTGTCAGCGAGGGAAGCATCAAGAGCCTCGGCATCGGAGATGATGTCGTTTCGTTCTATCACCTCGACGAGAAGATTTGCAACCGCAAGCTGTATACGGCATGGCCCAAATTCAAATATCTGTCAAAGACGACGGAAGAATTCATAAGAGTATTAAAGGAAACAAATAATGACTAAAACACAGGCAAAGCGCGCCATAATCTTCATACTGATATTGTGTCTTGCACTTTTCGGTTGCGATAGACTGCTCTTCCCGTTCAGCGAGCACGACACAAATCAGGACAGAACTTTTTACGAGATAGAAGAAAATTCAATAGACGTTGCCGCAATCGGAACGAGCCTTATGATGGTCGGCTTCTCGCCACTCAGGCTGTATGACCAGACGGGGATAACGTCTTACAACAGGGCGAACTCCTGCCAGTCGCCTGAGCAGGCGTGGCTGGTTGCCTGCGAGACTTTCAAGATGCAGAAGCCTAAGGTTCTCATGCTGGCAGCTGGAGCACTTGTAATAGACTACGATTACGAATTCCGTGAGCCATTTATAAGGCGCGGAATGGACTATCGCAAGTGGTCGAAGGAGAAGCTGATTGCCGCAGAAGCGATTTCCGAGAATAGCGAAATCGACGATACGCTGAGCTTTATTTTTCCTCTCGTAAGGTACCACTCGAGATGGGGCGAGGTCATTGTTAACGGACCAGATAAGTGGTGGGAGCTTGCCGGCTACGATTATATGCACGGACAGTACGCATCCTTCAAGCAGGAGGCAATCAAGGACATTTCCGCAAAGAACCTCGCTTCGACGAAGGAGTACGAGATTAACGAGGATACCCGCTACTGGTACGGGAAAATTTTCGAGATGTGCAAGGAGAACGGCACGGAGATTCTCTTTGTCGGCAACAAGGACATGCGCTGGACGATGGGAAAGCACGATGTCATAGCTGAGTATGCCGAAGAGGTCGGCGCGGATTTCATCGATTACAATATTTCGCCTGTTGTCGATGAGGTCGGACTGAGCTGGGAGACAGATTATTATGATCACAAGCATCAGAATGTCAACGGCTCAATCAAATTCACAGACCACCTCGGACAGTATCTGATTGAGCACTACGGACTTTCTGCGAGCGAGGTCAGCGAGTCCGAGAAAAAGCAGTGGCAGGAAGACATAGAGCGCTTCAAAGAAGACTGCGCAAATAATGGAAATATAGAAGTTGAATGGTAGGAGGGAGATAGAGAGAAAATGACGATTAATTCACTTGCTTTTCTGGCCTTTCTTGCCGTTGTATATCTTCTTTACTTCGTAGTCCGCGGGAAATACCAGTGGATAGTTCTTCTTATCGCAAGCTACGCCTTCTACCTGACTGCAGGAATAACGCCTGTGATCTTCGTTTTCGCAACAACCTGCGTCGCATTTTTTTCTGCGCGAAGAATGGAAAAGGTGAAGCAGTCTTCCGCAAATAAGAAAGAGGGCAAGAAAAAGAACAAGCCTTGGCTCATTGCGACGATGGTGCTGATCTTCGGCGTGCTGTTCATTTTCAAATATTTCAAATGGGTTGAAGAACTCTGGGCAAAATATTACACGGACTATCTGGACGGCTTGGAGATCCTGCTTCCGATGGGCATTTCCTTCTACATGTTCCAGTCGGTAGGTTATCTGATCGATGTCTACAGAGGGACGATCAGCGCGGAGGAGAACTTCTTCAAATTCGCACTATTTACGGCCTTCTTCCCATCGGCTGTTCAGGGACCTATCAACAGATACAATCAGCTCGCACCACAGCTTACGGCTGAGCACAGATTCAACTATGACAAATTCTGCCGTGGCGCCCAGCTCATGATATGGGGCTTTTTCAAGAAAATGGTCATCGCAGACAGGCTTGCGGTTCTCGTTGAGCAGGTCTTCGATAACTACGATGTCATGAATTTCAACGGTTTGCAGACACTGCTCGCGATTTTCTTCTATGCGATTCAGATCTATGCCGACTTCTCAGGTGGAATAGATATTATCCGCGGTGCGGCCGAAAGCATGGGAATTGACATGGTAGAAAATTTCGAAAGACCATATTTCGGCAATACAGTTGCGGTCTATTGGAGACGCTGGCACATGTCGCTGACTAACTGGATGAGAGATTATGTTTTCTATTCGCTCGCGCTTTCCAAGGCTTCCAACAAAATCGGCAAGTGGGGCAGAAAGACTTTCAAGGGATATATCGGAAAGCAGATGCCTACCTTCCTGCCAACCTTTACGACCTTCTTCCTTATCGGAATCTGGCACGGCGCAGGCTGGGGCTTCATCGTCTTTGGCCTTTACAATGCGATAATCATCGTAGCCTCCCAGATGTTGCAACCAGTATGGGATGGCATGAACACCAAGCTCAAAATCAAGACGGAATCGC
>CAVAIH010000138.1:0-2718 GCA_963588675.1 Sphaerochaetaceae bacterium
CCCGACGCTATTCCTGAGAAAAGCAGTACCGGAAAATAGAAGAAAATCCGAAGGTCGGAAATCAGCGCCGACGCGACGAGAAGCTGTCCGAGGTTGTGAAGAACTCCGCCTGCCATACTAACGCCCGTCACGCTGAACCGATCTGTTTTTTTGAGTAAAATCATGCCGATGAGGCTGACGGTCGCGCCCGCAAGCGAGTAGAGTGCCCCGAAAAGCCCGTTGAACAGAAAGCCCGCAATTACGATTCTAATCACGCTGACGCTAGCCGCCTGCTTCCAGCCGAATTTGTAAAGGGCAATTACGGTTACAATGTTCGCAATTCCCAATTTGATGCCCGGAATACCCGGATTATATGGTATAATTGCCTCTACGTAGGAGAAAATCAGAGCAAGCGATGACAGAAGCGCAATCTGCGTAACGTGGCTCGCCGTGGACCTGCTAGGCTGGCGGTTTGGCTGATTGCCGGCCTGCTTGTTTGGCTGATTGCCGGCCTGCTTGTTTGATTGATTAACTGGAGATTGTGTCATACTTGTCACCTCCACTTGATTCAATGCTAACCACAAGCTTGTGCGGTAGGCAGACTATGCTCTCGCCACCCGACTGGATTTCGCTGTGGCGAACGCAGACCTGGTTGGCGCAATCGGATTTCGAGACCTTGACCTTGCCGTCCTTAATCACGATGGTATTGTGCATTCCGTTCTCGCTAATCTCGACCACCCTGTCTTCTGCCAGGCTGTAACTCGCATAGAGCTCGCCATTTAACTTAATCTTAACGGTTTCACCGCTACTCTTGGAAAAAGTAAGATAAACAGACGAAGCGATGCCGATTACCACAAGCACCGCCAGAAGTATTATATCCGCTTTTTTGATGAAACCCTTGAACACGTAACTCCAATCTGAAAGGACTTTTGCATATAACTATGACATTTAGAAAAACTTCACAAGCATCGCAGACTTCGCAGACACCGCAGACTTCGCAAGCATCGCGAACATCTCAGGCTTTGCAAGCATCGCAAACACCAAGTCTGCTCAAACGCGTAATCCTTCCAATATTTATAATCCTCTTAATTATATCACAGACAGGCTGTTCTCAGACATCAGAACCACAAGAAGAAGAGAACTATTTTTTCGACGTTCCTTGCAAAATTTCTATATATGATTTGAAGGACGGCTCGAAGGATGAAGAGGAGATTTTCGATGGCGCGTGGAAGCTGTGCAACAAGCTCGAAAAAACCCTCAGCAGAACCATCGACACAAGCGACGTCGGCAGGATAAACTCCGCGAACGGCGAATGGGTTGAGGTGAGCGACACGACTATCGAGGTGCTCGAGCGAAGCATTTACTACGCCGAACTCTCGGGCGGTGCCTTTGACGTATCGATCGGAGGCGTTTCATCGCTGTGGGATTTCTATGCCGAAGACCCTAAGCTCCCAGACCAGACAGAGCTCAGCGAGGCCGTCTCGCACGTGGATTACAGAAACATAGAAATTGACGGAAACAATGTTAGACTGCTTGACCCTTCCGCGCAAATCGACCTCGGCGGAATAGCCAAGGGATATATCGCGGACAGGTTGACAACATATCTTGAGTCCGAGGGCGTAACTTCGGGGATCATAAATCTCGGCGGAAACGCTGTTGTTATAGGCTCAAAGCCTGACGATTCCAAGTTCGTTGTCGGCGTCGAGAAGCCATATTCGGACAGAACGGAGCTGATCGGCAGTATCGAATGCACCGACAAAACCGTTGTAACTTCAGGCGTTTTCGAAAGAGAATTTGAAATAGACGGCAAAATCTACCACCACATCCTCTCAGTAGAAAACGGCTATCCTGTCGACACCGACCTCAACTGCGTCACACTGATTGCAGACAAGGGACGCTCAATGGATGCCGACGCGCTGAGCACAATCTGCTTGATGCTCGGCTCCGAGGCAGGCAAGGAATTCATCGAGACCCAGGACGGCATCGAGGCAGTCTTCTGCCTTGTATCTGGCGAGATTATTACGACAGATGGTGCGAATTTTGTAGAGGAGGATTAATGAAAAACAGAATTCATGTACATTTTGAATCAATTTCTTCGACTAACGACTTTGCGAAGGAATCAGTACTCGGCGGAACATGGCTCAACTACCCCCTTCTCATAAGCGCCGATGAGCAAACAGCCGGACGCGGAAGACACGGCAAGAGCTTTTTTTCACCAAAAAATACCGGCGTCTATATGAGCTACGCCTACGAGAAAAAATACACCGAGGAAGAGCTTCTGAAGGTCACGACCAAGGTCGCGCAAATCATTCTGCCGATTCTGCAAGCGCATAGCGACAAGGATCTGCACATCAAGCCTATCAACGACATTTACATAGGCGACCCGGGCCTGCCCGACTCACGCAAAATCGCCGGCATACTGACAGAGCGGGTTGACTACCCCGAAAGGCCCGGCGATTACTTCATAATCGTTGGAATCGGCATCAATTGCTTTGAGTTTGGTAGTCAGAGCGATGATCAGAGCGAAGATTCAAGCGATGGTCAAGGCGAAGATTCAAGTGATGGGCAGAGCGAAGATTCAGGCGATGTTCAAGGCGGTATTGCAATCGGCGTTCCTAGCGAACTTAAGGATAAAATCGGCTGGCTCGAGCCTGATTGCTCAATCAGAGCTTTGATAGATGAAATCGCGGACGCGCTAGGCGCGCTGTAGATTAAATGGTAGCTCGCGGTGACCCGCGA
>CAVAIH010000139.1:0-2708 GCA_963588675.1 Sphaerochaetaceae bacterium
TCTTGCTCGCTCGCATCTCATAAAATTCTTATATCACCGAGCAAGCCTATTGAAGTCTTGCTCGCTCGCATCTCATAAAATCCTTATATCACCGAGCAAGCCTATTGAATTCTTGCTCGCTCGCATCTCATAAAATCCTTATATCACCGAGCAAGCCTATTGAAGCCTTGCTCGCTCGCATCTCGTAAAATCCTTATATCACCGAGCAAGCTTCCCGCGCCTATTCCTCCGGCAATTTCGAGATGTCTATCCAATCGAGAGCCTTCGAGTATTTGAAAAGCTCGTCGGGCGTGAGCTCGATGGCGCTGTTTGCAGAACCGCAGGCTGGGAAAACCGTCTCGAAGCGCTTGAGCGATACGTCGCAGTAAATATGGACGTCTTCCCTTTGAATATCGAAGGCGCACACTCCGCCAACAGCATAGCCGGTATATTCGATAGCTTCCTCAGGCGAGAGGAAGCTGCCTTTTTCTCCGAAGCAAGCCTTGTATTTCTTGTTGTCCATTCTGGCGTCGCCGGCCATCTGAATGAGGTTGCAACCGCCGTCTTTTCTTTTGAAGCTGATTGTCTTGCAAATCCTTGCGCCCTCCACGCCAACGGCCTTTGCGGCGAGGTCTACGGTTGCGCTCGACACATCGAACTCCATGATTTTGTCGGCAATGCCGAACTGCTCTAAATATTTTCTTACGCGATCTACTGACATTCCAGGGCTCCTTTTATAAAAAAATTAAATTCTCAAGCGCGAGGCAAGCGCGGCTTCAAGCGCGAACTCAAGCGCGAGGCAAGCGCGCCTTCAAACGCGAACTCAAGCGCGAGGCAAGCGCGGCTTCAACGCGCCTTCAAGCGCGAATCCTATGAGAAATCAACGCAAATTCAGCGCGTTTTCAGCGCGGTTCTATGCGAGTTGTACGCGAAATATGGACAGAGAAAATCCCGATTCCGCGCTCGAAAAACATTATATCACAAAAAACGCCTGTTTTTAAGCGGTTTTCGGGCCGAAACTCGGGCGAAATTTGTGCACAAAAACAAATTTAAAAAAATATTTTGTTAAATATTGCAAATCAAAAAATTGTTTGCTATACTAAATCCGCGCTCGAAAATTGTGCAAAAAACCAAAAGCGCCAAGCGAGCCTCAAGGCTCAACCCAAAGCTCGGCGCGAGACACCCAGGCACAAGTCGAACGCAATCAATTCAAATCAAAGAAAAAGGAGAACAAGAAACATGGGAAAGAAAAACAACAAGCGTGATTCTTTCGGCAGTAACGTAGGCTTTCTGTTTGCTGCAGTAGGATCAGCGGTAGGATTGGGGAATTTATGGGGGTTCCCCTATAAGCTGGGAGCTAATGGCGGATTCGCATTTTTACTTCTGTATTTAGTGCTCGTAGTATTTGCCGGATATGTACTATCAATGACGGAGGTTGCTCTCGGACGTAGGACGGGCAAGTCCGTAATTCCGGCTTACAAGAAAGCATCAGATGGAAAGATGACGTTCGTCGGCGTATTCAGCGCACTTGCACCTTTCCTGATTCTTGGTTTCTATACATACCTCGGTGGATATGCTGTTAAGTACATGGTTGCCAACTTCGGTGACTTCTTCAATGCCAGCTTCGGCGTTAACGGAGAAGAAGGAAGCGCATTCTTCACAGCACTTTACACCAACCAGGGTGAATCAATCGTATATACAGCAATCTTCATGCTCGCAACTATCATCGTTGTTAGCAAGGGCATAGACAGCGGTATCGAAAAATTCAACAGATACGGAATGCCAGCGCTCTTCGTAATACTCTGCATCATCGTTGTAAGATCTTGCACATTACCTGGAGCAAGCGAAGGAATCGAGTTCCTTGTAAAGCCTAACTTCGAAGTTTTCAAGGGAACAGGCTGGATAAGCGTACTTGCATCAGCAGGTGGCCAGATGTTCTTCTCACTCTCACTTGGAATGGGCATCATGGTAACCTTCGGTTCATACATGGACAAAAACAGTAACATTCCTAAGTCGGGCATCATCGTTCCAGCTTGCGACACACTCGTAGCTGTATTGGCAGCCTTCGCTATAATGCCAGCAGTATTTGCATTTGGCATGGAGCCAGGCTCCGGCCCAGGACTTCTGTTCATGACACTTCAGAACGTATTTAACAGCATGGGATCAGCAGGTCCTTTATTCGGATTCCTGTTCTACCTGCTCGTAGTAATAGCAGCACTTTCATCATCAATATCCGTACTTGAAGCTATCATCGCATCCTTCATCGATTCGGGTATAGAAAAAGGCAAGGGCAACAAGAGAGTATTCTACGCATGGCTCTTCGGAGGCCTCACATTTATAGAAGGCGTGCTCGTATCCCTGGACGGACTCGGCACATACCTGCCTCCAATGTTCGGAAAGTTCTGCTGGCTCGACGGATTCGATCTGCTTTCAGAAGGACTCCTGATGCCAATAGCAGCACTGCTGACAACAATATACTTCGGCTGGATAAAGAAGGGTTATATCGAAGAAGAAATCGCATCGAACGTAGAGTTCAAGTCTCAGAAGTTCTACACATTCAGTCTGAGATACGTAGCTCCACTGTTCTGCCTGCTCGTACTGCTCGGCCAGATCGACACATTCTTCGGATTCGGCTGGTTCTAAACACTTAGATTTAGACATTGCTTTTAACACAACTAATTAGTTATTACCTTTAAATTACCTTTATAGATATTACTTTCATTTATAGA
>CAVAIH010000140.1:0-2683 GCA_963588675.1 Sphaerochaetaceae bacterium
TTGGCGGTTACCTTGTCAAAGACCACAACACCAACAAGGTCGAAATCCGCAAGGCGAGCCCCGAGGGTTCCGGGAGCGTTTCCAAGGCGAGCCTCGGAGGAAGACCTGAAGCAAGCCCCGAAGGCAAAGAAGTCGTTACCATTGTGAGGCCGATAAAGGTTCTAAGCGATGGCAGAAACGAATACACATATATTGAAGTTGAATTAGTTACGGGAAGAACCCATCAGATAAGAGCCCATCTTGCGAGCATTTCACATCCGCTGATCGGCGATGTTAAATACGGAGGCAAGAAGGTGTTCGGCCTTAGCACACAGCTTCTGCATGCGCTAAGGCTCGAATTCTCGGGAAGCGTGGAAGGACTTGAGTACCTCGAGAACATGACACTCGAGGCTCCACTGCCAGAGGATTTTGAAAAAATTTTGGAGGCGCTGAATTGAAGAGCAAAGAATTTTGGAAAGAAGTTATCATAGACATATGTATCGCCGGGGCGCTCGCCCTCGCTTTACTTTTTTTCATAAGGCCGACTGTTGTTAAGCAGACCTCGATGCAGGACACGCTACAGCCTAACGATTACCTCATCGTCTTCAAAAGGGCTTATGTTAAAGAGACTCCACAGCGCGGAGACATCGTTGTTTTCAAGTCGGATCTTGTGGACGAGAAGGGCAAGACGAAGCTTCTCGTTAAGAGGGTAATCGGACTTCCTGGTGACGAAATCGTAATCGAGGACGGCGATGTCTACATCAATGGCGAGATATATGAAGAGGATTATCTGAAGGACGGATATACGACTGGATCGCTGGAGACGCAAGTTCCTGAAGGCGAATATTTCGTGATGGGAGACAACAGGCTGGTCAGCAACGATTCGAGATACGAAGATGTTGGAAACATCACGGTCGATGACATCATGGGCAAGGTCGTTCTCAGGCTCTTCCCACTGAGCAGTTTCGGAAAGGTTGAATGACGGATAGGAAATAATGGCGAAGAAGAAAAGATTACTTGTTGCGAATAATAAAAAAGCACGGCACGATTATTTCATCGAGCAGACCTACGAGGCGGGAATTGTCCTGACGGGAACGGAAATCAAGTCCGTCAGAGCGGGCAAGGTCAGCATCAAGGAGAGCTTTTGCAAGATAGACCGAAATGGCGAGCTTATGATTATGGGAATGCACATCGCTCCGTACGAGCAGGGCAACAGATACAATGTTGATCCGCTGAGGACTCGCAAGCTACTGCTTCACAAGAGGGAGCTCCGCAAGCTGGCGAACGAAATCAAGACCGCCGGCCTTACGATTGTGCCTCTTCAGGTATATATAAATGAAGAGGGAAGATGCAAGCTCGAAATCGGACTTGCGCGAGGCAAGAAGTTATACGATAAGAGGGAGACGATCGCTAAGCGAGACGATGCCCGCAAAATGGACAGGGCAATCAAGGACCGCATGAGATAAGAAAGGAGATAAATAAAATGCTTAAGTTCAAGATAGAAATGGAAGACGGCGGTGTAATGTCAGGAGAGCTGTATGAGAACATCGCTCCAAAGACAGTTGAAAATTTCAAGAAGCTCGCAGACGAGGGCTTCTATGACGGGCTGATTTTCCATAGAGTAATTCCTGGCTTCATGATTCAGGGCGGATGTCCTGACGGCACGGGAATGGGAGGCCCAGGATATACGATTCCTGGCGAGTTCACGATGAATGGTTTTACCAACAACCTCAAGCACGAGAGAGGCGTTCTTTCGATGGCAAGAGCGATGAATCCTAATTCAGCAGGCTCGCAGTTCTTCATCATGACAAGCACAAGCCCTCACCTCGACGGCCAGTATGCTTCCTTCGGCAAGGTGCTCGAGGGCATGGATGTCGCTGACAAAATCGTCAACACCAAGAGGGATATGCGCGACAAACCGCTCACTCCACAGGTAATTAAGACAATCACTGTTACAGAGGAATAACTATGAGCTACGTAGAATTCGAGAATGTCCGCAAGGTTTTCCACGTGGGAGAGGTAGACATTGAAGCGCTTCGAAATGCAAGCTTCACTGTCGAGAAAGGCGAAATGGTAGTTGTAGTCGGTGCGTCAGGTGCCGGCAAAACTACCTTGCTTAATATTCTCGGAGGAATGGATAAGCTCACAAGCGGACGCGTGAGTCTCGGCGGAAGAGACATTTCCAATCTAAGCGACAAGGAGCTTACGCAGTACAGAAGACACGACATAGGCTTCGTTTTCCAGTTCTATAATCTCGTTCAGAACCTGACGGCGCTTGAGAATGTCTCGCTTGCAACACAGATTTGTGAGAAGCCTCTTGATCCTGCCAAGGTTCTCAAAGCTGTTGGCCTTGAAGACAGAATGGATAATTTCCCGGGACAGCTTTCGGGTGGTGAACAGCAGAGAGTTGCGATAGCAAGAGCGATTGCCAAGAATCCTAAGCTCCTCCTTTGCGACGAGCCTACAGGAGCTCTCGATTATAATACGGGTAAGCAAATCCTCAAGCTCCTCCAGACGATGAGCCGAAGAGGCGGTATGACTGTAATCATCATCACGCACAATTCCGCGCTCACAGCAATGGCAGACAGAGTTGTCAAGGTCAAGTCTGGAACAGTCTACGAGGTGACAACCAATCCTAATCCGGCCCCAATCGAACAGATAGAGTGGTAGCAAAAAGATATGCTTAAGAAAAACACTTTAAGGG
>CAVAIH010000141.1:0-2664 GCA_963588675.1 Sphaerochaetaceae bacterium
GTAAGCGACCGCAAAAGGAGGCAATTATGATTACCTTATATTTTCTTTGTAAGGCAATGTACTGGTGTTGCGTTATGATGGCGAAGCTCGTGCTTCTGCCGTTCAAGTTACTTTGGGATCTGATGACACTACCATTCAGGTTCTTGGTAGATGTATTAAGTTAAGTGAATTAAGTTAAGAGAATTAAGCTATAAATTAAGTGAGCGCTGAAGTAAGTGAGCGTTGAAGGAGGATGCGCAAATGGCAACTTTAGAAGAAAAAAAGATTCTGGTGATAAATACGGGCTCGACATCGACCAAGTTTTCTCTCTTTGTCGGCGATGAAGAGGTTTTCAAGGGCGATGTGGACCATGACATAGACGCGCTCAAGGCGTGCAAGAGCACCGATGAGCAGGTTGCTCTCCGCAAAAGAACCATCGACGAGTCGCTTAAGGAGAACAATGTTGACCTTTCGGGGCTTACTGCCGTTGCAGCGCGCGGAGGCACATTCGGAAATGTCAAAGGCGGAGCATATATCGTAAATGACGAGCTCATCTACGCGTGCAAGCATCCAGTGATTGAGCACGCATCCTGTCTTTCCGCGCTGGTCGGCAATGACTATGCCAAGGAATACGGCTGTGAAGCATATATTTACGACGCAGTCTGCACAGATGAGGTCGATGATATTGCAAGAGTTACAGGAATCAAGGGCGTAGAGAGAAATGTATATTCCCACACGCTCAACACAAGAGCCGTTGCAAGAGCGGTTGCCGACAAATACGGCAAGGAATACAAGGATTTGAATTTTGTCGTAGTCCACATGGGCGGAGGCGACAGCATCAATGTTCACCAGCACGGCAGAATCGTGGATATCATATCCGATGACGAAGGCCCAATGTCGCCAGAAAGATCTGGAGCAATCAGTGCGATTAACTGCGCCGAGCTCTGCTTCTCGGGGGAATACCCAGACTACAAGAGCTTCATGCGAAAGATTCACGGCAATTCCGGCCTCGTTGATTTTCTTGGAACCAAGGATATGCGAGAAATAGAAAGACGCCTCGAGGCAGGCGACGAGGAAGCCAAGAAAGCGATAGACGCCATGGTCTACCAGACCGCGAAGGCAGTCGCTTCGATGGCAGCCGTTGTTGACGGCAAAGTTGACTACATCATTCTTACAGGCGGTTGCATGCACAGGAAATGGCTCGCCGAAGCCACGAAGGCAAAGGTCGAGTGGATTGCGCCAGTAGAGGTAATCCCAGGTGCATACGAGATGCAGGCCCTCGCAAAAGGAATAAGCCGTGTGCTCGACGGCAAGGAAGAGGCCCGCGAGTACAAGCTCTCCGAGGACAAGACCAGATAAGGAGTGACAGGCCCGAGCAAGATCGGGCAGAATCGGGCGGGCCAAGACAAGATAAGTCAAGCCCGAGCAAGATCGGGCAGAATCGGGCAGAATCGGGCGAGTCAAGCCAAAATACGCGCTTGACTTATCCACTGTTGGAGCATATAATTTATGGGCGCGTGTTCTACGCATTGCGCGGAACACAAGATGCAGAACGCGAATTGCGGACTGCATTGCGCGAAAGAGGCAGGCTCAATGCCGGTAGCCTCGACACTAATTATTTTATTTAGTTATGCCGAAACCAAATCTAACAAGATTCCAGTAGGCAGACCGAAAACGGATATTTTTCCAAGGCTTCAAAGCTTTTCGAAGTTTTCCGAAGTTTTCCGAAGTTTTTCGAAGGATGTCCTAAGTAGGTAGAAAGGATTAAGAAATGAAGTCTTACATTGCTAAGCCTGCAGAGGTTGACCACAAGTGGTATGTAATCGATGCAGAAGGAAAGACTCTCGGCAAGCTCGCTGTTGAAGCAGCTATGATTCTGAGAGGAAAGAAGAAGCCTATTTACACACCTCATATTGACTGCGGAGATTATGTAATCGTAGTTAACGCTGAGAAGGTTCACGTAACAGGCAAGAAGGAAAGTGACAAAGTCTATGTTAGCCACAGCGGTTATCCAGGTGGCCTGAAGGAAGTTCCACTCGGAGAGATGAGAGCAAAGAAGCCTGAAGAGATTATTCGTCACGCTGTCAAGGGTATGATGCCAAAGGGCAGACTCGGAAGACAGATGTATAAGAAGCTGAAAGTGTATGCAGGACCTGAACATCCACATGCTGCACAGAAGCCTGAAGAGTGGACATTCTAGGAAGGGAGGAGTAAGTAATGGCTAAGACAATGTACCAGGCAACAGGTAGAAGAAAATCTTCAGTTGCAAGAGTCAGACTGGTTCCCGGAACAGGAAAGATCATCGTTAACAAGAGAGACCTTGACACATATTTCGGCGCTAAGGAGCTTGTAAAGAATGAGGTTAAGAGACCACTCGAGCTTACAGGCGTTGCTGGCAAATATGATGTAATCGCTACAGTTAACGGCGGTGGATTCACAGGACAGGCCGGAGCTCTCAGACACGGTATTTCAAGAGCACTCTGCGAAGTTGATGAAGAGGCATACAGAGCTACACTTAAGGCAGCAGGATTCCTCACAAGAGACTCCAGAATGAAGGAAAGAAAGAAGCCAGGTCTGAAGAAGGCAAGAAGAGCAAGCCAGTTCTCAAAGCGTTAATCTTGTGCTTTTCGTCCGCAACTTTGTCAGCGGCGTTGTCCTGCGGTGCTCTCGTACTTCAAGTACGCT
>CAVAIH010000142.1:0-2623 GCA_963588675.1 Sphaerochaetaceae bacterium
TTTGACTCACGCTTTTAACAAGCATATAATATATTGATAGCTTTAATTTATTGAATTTCAGCAGATTTTCTGACGAGGATTTCTATATGAAGAGAAGATTATTGACAATCGGAATAATCATGATTATGGCAATGACGGCACTGTCTGTTAGCGCTTATGCTGACACATTCCAGTCATATGCGAAGTGGAATGGCACGACAAAGACTCATCAAGGCAGATTTTCGAATTGCCTCATTGTCGATGGTATCGATGTTTCCGAGTATCAGAATGACAAAGGCTCGATTAACTGGACCGCAGCTAAGGCGGACGGCGTGGATTACGTAATAATAAGAGTTGGCTGGCGTGGTTACGGCTCTACAGGCTCGCTCCACGAAGACAAGTACTTCAGGACTAATATTGCTGGGGCCAAGTCTGCCGGTATTATGGTCGGAGTATACATGTTCTCTCAGGCTACAAGTGCAAGCGAGGCTAAGGAAGAGGCGAGAACGGCTATCAGTTACATCGAGTCTGCAGGATATGGCCCTAAGGATCTCGACCTTCCTATTTACATGGACTGGGAGTATGCGGGAGCAAACGATGGCGGAAGAATGTACACTTACGGCATCGGAGATAAAGCAACTTCGACAGCGACTGCAAATGCTTTTGCTAATGTATGTACAAGCAAGGGATACAAGGCTGGCCTCTATGCAAATCTTAGCTTCCTCAACGGCCATATAGACTACAGCGCGCTGAACCAAGATATTAAGCTGTGGGTGGCACAATACAATTTCGAGAACGAGTATACAGGCGGTGTCTTCGATATTTGGCAATACGGAAGCAATGGTACGGTAAGCGGTCTTAACGGCAGTATCGACCTTGACTTCTGGTATATCAATAAAGACGGCGAGGGCTCATCAATCAACAACTGCGAGGTTATGGTCGGCACCAATGGCTACTGCCAGTACAAGAATTCGGCTGTTGCGCACCAGCCTGATGTCGTTGTGACAAATGGCGATACGGTGCTGACTAAAGGCACTGATTACAGAGTAGGATATATTGCAAATACTGCGAAGGGCACTGCGTATGCTTATGTATACGGAGTCGGTAATTACAGCGGATACAAGCTCGTGCCTTTCACGATTACGGATAGCATACCTGTTGCCGAAGAAGAATTGACGGCATTTGCAGAGGATGACCTGACGAGCGAATCTGTTTCTATAAATGCTGACAACAGCGGTTATATAACCAAGGTCGGATTTGGTGTTAAGTCAAGCGAGCTTAAGGATAAGCTTGTAACCAAGGAAGGATATTCGATTAAGATTAAGAATTCCAAGGGTGAGGAGCTTGCAGACGATGCGCTTGTTGGCACCAAGTCTGTTGTCGAGGTATACAATGCCAACAGCGAACTGCAGGGCAGTATGAGAGTTGTTGTCAAAGGCGATGTTAATGGCGATGGTAGATTGACTGCCAGCGATGCGATGGCAACACTTCGTGAAATTGCCGGTACATATATGCCTACAAACAGTCAGGCAAAGGCGATGGATACAAGCGGTGACGGAAATATCACAGCATCGGATGTAATGAGAATGCTGAGGCATATTGAGGGAACATATACAATTAGCGAATAACCCAGGCTACAAGTTGATAGGAATAGAAATTAGACAAATGACAAATACAAGTAAAGCGAAAAAAATATTATTAAGCGTTGTTGCGGTAACGGTGATGATGATAGGCGCGATGTGGCTTAGCACTACAGAGGCAGATGCAGCGAGTGTAAGCATAAGCGGTGTTCCAAGCTCTGTTACCAAAGGACAATCTTTCACGGTAACTGTAACGTATTACGGCGACACTTGGGGTGTTGCGGTTGGATATTTTACATGCTCATCTAATTTGAGCATTGTAAGTGGATCGTCATATACTTTGCAAAATAGCAGTGGCGCATCATCGCTTAGCGCAAGCGCTACAGTAACAGCGACAGGAACAGGCTCTGGTTCTGTAACAGCACATACAACGTCAGCGTCTAACTACGATATGGTTGATGTTTTCCCAGGTAGTGCAAGCGGATATGTAACTGTGTCTGAGCCAGCCAAGAGCAATAGCAGTTCAAGCAGTAGTTCAAGCAGTAAGTCAAGTAGCAGTTCAAGTAACAAGTCAAACAACAAATCGACAAGCAAGTCGACAAGCAAGAACTCGACTAAGACTGAGAAGTCTGATGATCCTCAGGCAGAGAAGGAAGCCAAGAAGGAAGAGGCTGAGGAAGAGGCTAAGGCTAAGGAGACTGCAATCGAGGTTGAAGTTAACGGCGTCAAGTATACCGTTGTCGAGAGCAAGAAGAACATCCCTGAAGGCTTCAGCACTGCGACTTTCAAGTACGGCGATAAGGAGATTCAGGGAATACAGTCTGACGATAAGAAGTACGCTATGGTCAAGCTTACGCCATCAGATGGTAGTGGCAAGGCAGTATGGTTCTTCTTTGATGAGGAGACAGGAACTTTCACAGACTCGGCAACTCTCTCGCCTTCCGATATTATTGCAATGTATAAGTCTGAGGAGAGTGAAACACCTTTAATGTGGGTCGCAATGACAATCGTTCTTGGAACATTAGTTATTGTCCTCTCAGCTTGCATGTACAAGATGAAGAAAT
>CAVAIH010000143.1:0-2621 GCA_963588675.1 Sphaerochaetaceae bacterium
CGAAAGGTACTGCGCGATCACTGTGGCCTCTCCGGCTCCTGCAACGCCACGCTTCAGTCCTATCACGAACCAAAGGTCGAGCGCGATATTTAGCACAGACGAGACCGCCAAGAAAATCAGCGGAATGACGGAATTACCGATTGCCCGCAGGTAAGACGCGAAGAAGTTATATAGAAAAACCGCCGGGATTCCCATGAACACTACGGCAAGATACGCCCTCATGTCGCCCCAGACCTCGGCTGGAACCTGGAGGAATTTTTGTAAGAGAGGAAGGCAGGCGAAGGACGCAAGGTCCAGAAGAACCGTGATGAGCGCAACAAAAAAGAAGGACGCGCAAAGGTCCTCGCGCAGAGCCTCTTCGTCCCGCTGTCCGAAGCGTATGGAAAAAAGAGCCCCGCTTCCCATGCAAAGGCCCAGGATGATCGATGTCAGAAACGTCATCAAGGTGAAAGATGACCCAACCGCAGCAAGGGCAGTCCTTCCAAGGAACTGCCCTACGATCAGAGTATCCGCAATGTTATAGCACTGTTGCAGTAAATCCCCCAGAATCAGCGGAATTGCGAACAACAGCATTGATTTGACAACAGGTCCTTTAGTTAGATCCCGATTCATAATTATTTCTCTTGAATTTCCTTACCGCTGAGATGCTCTATCTCTATTTCGAACATTTCTTGAAATTTCTTGTAATTTCTTGTAATTTCTTGAAATTGCTTCGATGTTCTTATTTTACTGTCTGCGGACGGCGTGCGCAAGAGAGAATAGCTTCTTGTCAAGACGGATTTTCTATGATAAAATACGATTCATCATAGATTTTCATAAATCGGAGGCGCATTATGACATATATTACACGAGAGCTTGAGCGCAAATTCTTAAAACTCAATGATTTTTTCCAGGTCATTCTTGTCACAGGTGCAAGGCAAGTTGGCAAAACAACGATGCTGAAGCATCTGGCAGAGAGCGACAGAACATATGTCACGATGGACAATATAATGGCAAGAGAACTTGCACAGACTGATCCCGTGCTGTTCTTCCAGACCTATAAGCCACCCATTCTCATTGATGAGGTGCAGAAAGCGCCCGAGCTATTCGAGCAAATCAAAATCATTTGCGATGAAAGCGACGAGAAAGGTCTAATCTGGCTGACCGGCTCACAGCAATATAATATGATGAAGAAAGTCCGCGAGTCGCTCGCTGGAAGGATTGGCATCTTAGAGCTGTACAGCTTTTCCGCAAGAGAGAAAAATGGGATTGTATTCGACGAGGATCTGGATTTCTCCCTGTCCGCCTTGCAAGCAAGACAGCGCAAAAGCCCGCATAACGATGTTCTTCAAGTGTTCAAACATATTTGGGAAGGTGGTATGCCCAAGGTGCTGGGCGCGGATGACGAGGTCCGGCAGGAATATTTCAATTCCTATGTTGATACCTATTTGATGCGTGATGCCGCAGAGGCAGGAGGTATTAGTGATGCCGTAAAATTCCGCAAATTTCTTGTGGGTTGTGCTTCTCTTGTGTCAGAGCAGGTCAATTATTCCACATTGGCCGAGTCTGCCGACATTGCTCCGAGTACAGCAAAAGAATGGCTGAACGTTCTTGTTGGCCTTCACATCATCTATCTTCTGACCCCTTATTCCAACAATGAGCTCAAACGGCTCAGCAAAACGCCGAAGCTGTACTTCTGCGACACCGGGCTTTGTTCTTATCTGTCTATGTGGCTAACGCCAGATACGCTTCGCAATGGGGCTGCAAGTGGTCATTACTACGAGAATTATGTTGTTATGGAATTGGTTAGAAACTATGCCTATGCTAAATCCAAGGTGAACCTCAGCTACTTCAGGGATTCCAACGCTAAAGAGATTGATTTGTTCGTCGAGGAAAACAATGTTATTCATCCGCTCGAAATTAAGAAAAGTGCCACGCCAGATCGCCGGGAAGTCAAGAAATATAGCGTGATTGACAAGGCTTCCTTGAACCGCGGAAAAGGCGGTATTATATGTATGTGCGAAGAGCCAATACCAATTGATGCTGATAACTGTTATATACCAAGCAATCTGATTTGAACACTTATACCGAATTATACCGAAACCAGACACTAAAAAAGCGGTGTGTACATTAAATCTTGTACACATCGCTTTAAATATTATTTCTCTTGAATTTCCTTACCGCTGAGATGCTCTATCTCTATTTCGAACATCTGCACAGCCCTACCCTCGCTGGCCATTATGGCATCGATAAGCTCCTCTGTAGGATAATATTTTCTCGCAAGTCGCTTCAATATTTCGCTCGTCTCAGGGCCTGCGTCGAGCAGATGGCATCTTCCGAAGATAACTGTGCTCTGCATAAAAGGCGCCCATTCTTCGTCTTTGTTCTTGATTGTCTCATTTCCGTAGACTGTGAAGCATACCTTGTCGCAGGCTTTTATGGAATCAAACTTGTGTCCTGCCTTCGCTCCGTGAAAATATATTCTATTCGAGTCTTTATCATAGAGGAAGTTAATAGGAACGGCATAAGGATATCCGTCGTCTCCGTTCACTGCGAGAACTCCGCGCCTACTTGCCTGAAGCAAAGCCTCAGCGAGTTCTTGGCTTATTTCCCTCTTCTTTCTTCTTATCGGTCTGAACATA
>CAVAIH010000144.1:0-2597 GCA_963588675.1 Sphaerochaetaceae bacterium
GTTCCTCGGTTCTTCGATTGCTCGGGCCTTCGGCCTTCGGTCCTTCGGTTCCTCGGTTCTTCGGTTTCTCAATCCTTCGATTCTTCGATTGCTGTCACTCGATTGCGCTGAGCCCGAATACACAATATTCGCCTTTTATCGTATTGTTATAAATATTCATACTAATAGTAACAAATTGTGTTTGCATTTTCAATGAGAAAGCAACAAATATCAGTAGTTCGAGGGTGGTTCAATGGCGGTTTTCGATTGAATTTTTCAATCATTGGGTTAGGGCGCGGTGGACGTCGCGCCTTCCACATGCACATAAAGAAAAAGCGTGAGCCTTGCTGAGCTCGCGCTGTTATGATTCATATTAAATTCAATCGTAATGTACTTGTCTTCACTTTCTTTGTCATAATAAATAGCCTTCTATGGATATGTCATTTTTGAATTCGTAGACAGAAATTGCAAATCTACAACCCTCTTATAATACTTAAATAATCCTGTCTTTGATCCACGACCGCGTATACGATAACCTGCTTCTTATCATCGTCGACCTTATAAAAGACAAGATCTTTTTCTAAAATAAGAACAAGATATCCTTGCCTCTTTAGCACGTTATATTTCGGCACAACTCCGACATATGGATTAAGCCCCAGATTCATGATTGACTTCTCGAGATAATTTAACTTTTCCAGCGCCACATTATTTCCGAAGTTTTCTGCAATATAGAGGATGATTCTTCTTATTGACGAATCTGCCGTGTCTGTTCGTATAACCTCATACTTCAAGCCTCGTCCTCCTTAAGAAAACTCCTCAAATCATCGAATGTTTCCTTCATAGGCGCAACTCTTCCGCTCTTAACATCTTCATCAGCTTCTGCCAGGATTTCCAAAAGCTCGATTCTTGCCTTCAGCCTCTTATATTCTTCGTATGAAAGAGAAACCGTGTCTCCCCTTCCATTTACTGTGATGATAACAATCTCGTTGTCTTCACGGCATTGTCTAGATATTTCGTTATAGTGATTTCGTAAATCTGCAGATGGCCTGATTACTTCCTGCTGTGCAAACATAATTATCACCTCCGTCATTAATATAAGCATATTATATCATCAAATGTCTATAAATGTATAGCCCTATCTATTATCATCATTCGTCCAAATCGTCCAAATCGCCAACTCCAGCCCAGCGCTTGCCGAGGTGGGTTGAAGTGGGTTCAAGCGGGCTTGGGAAGGAGGGCTTGCAAGATTTATAGTTGGAACTTGCAAGCCTTCCGTTCGTTTTTGCGGTTTTGAAGCGTTGTCGGTGATTTTTCAAATGTTCACATTCGGATTTCCGTTCGTTTTTGCGATTTTCAAGCTCTGTCGGTGATTTTTTCGACGTTCACATTCGGATTTCCGTTCGTTTTTGGGTTTTTTGCTCGCTATCGGTGAAATTTGTTCTTCGAAATCAACTGTTCCGACTTAAATTTCACCGACAGAGGCGATTTTTATCAAAAACGAACGGAAAAAGATTTTTGACGTCTCTGAAAATCACCGATAGAGGCATTTTTTATCAAAAACGAACGGAAAGATTTTTCGGACGCCTCTGGAATTCACCGACAGAGCCTATTTTTCTCAAAAACGAACGGAAACCGTCGGCACGCCACAGATGTCGGGCGCGCGAAGTCCGTGGTGGAAGCCGCGCCTTCCACATACATATAAAAATAGCGCGAGCCTTGCCAAGCTCACGCTGTTTTCGTTCGTATTAAATTAAGGTCTGTTGCAAATAAGGTTCTTTGCTTCTCACCTATCGCTTAGGCATATTGCATATTGCATATTGCTTATTGCTTATCGCTTATTGCTTATTGCTTATTGCTTATTGCTTATTGCTTATTGCTTATCGCAAATTACATGCTGTGCTTTCTTCTAAGCACAAATGCAACGCCTACTGCAGAGATGAGGCCTGCAAATGCAAAGAGTCCGAGCTCGTTGTTGTCGCCTGTTGCAGGAGACTTAGCATCGTCGCTCTTTGTTGCATGAGTTACGAGCAGTGTGAATTCTACCTCTTTTGACTTATCGCTTCCGCAGTAATAGCTATATGTAACTTTGTTAGTCTTGTTGTCGATTATCAGCTTGCCGTCCTTAACGGTTGCGCCTACCCAGGAGTCTGCGACTACATTATTTAAATCGAAGTCGCCAGGCAGGTCCTTAAGATTGAAGACTCCGTTCACAGCGGTGATCTTGTAAGTATTGTCTGTGCATTTAAACTCTCCATCAGGAAGGCTTGGGCACTTGCTTACATCGAGTGATGTAAGATTGTTATTTTCGCAATAAAGCCCTCCATTGTAGTCGCCATATACTTCTCCAAGCTTTGTGTTGGCGCTTACATCGAGAACTGTGAGCTCGTTGTTCGCACAATTCAAATACTTAAGTCCTGTGTTCTTGCTTACATCAAGCGATGTAAGAGCGTTGTTTTCGCAACTTAAATCGATAAGACTTGTGTTGTTTCCTAACTTAAGTGTTGTAAGAGCGTTGTTAGCGCAATTAACTTGTATAAGATTTGCATTGCTACTGAGGTCAAGTGATGTGATAGCATTGCCATCACAGTACAAATATTTAAGCTTAGTATTCTTGCTGA
>CAVAIH010000145.1:0-2532 GCA_963588675.1 Sphaerochaetaceae bacterium
ACGCAGGTGAGCTCGTACTAAATTCGTGAGAATCCGAAGAGGGGAAGAAGATTGCATATCATTGACGAGATTAAGAAGGGAATAACTGACGGTATGGCTCTTGCCGAGGAGGCGAGGGCGCTTGACGCCGAATTTATTTCCAAGCCGAATAGCAACAGCGGAAGCAACATAGGTTCTGCAACTGCGACAGGAGATGATTCTGACAAAATTTTCGGCGAGAGCATGCTTGCAAGGGCAGATAATCTATCATATATGAAATGGCTTCTTGAGAACGGATACGAGGGCCGTATCAAGATGATATACATCGATCCGCCTTTCTTCTCAAAGGCCAAATACAACGCCAGCTTCAACATCAAAGACGACGAGGGCGTAAGTCACAAATTCCACCACCTCGCATATGACGACACCTTCGAGCGGAGCCTTGAATTTTATATTTGCAATATAACAGCGAGGCTTGTCCTCATGAAGGAACTGCTCGCCGATGACGGAACTCTCTGGATACACCTCGACTGGCATTCCTCCCACTACGTTAAGCTCATACTTGACGAGCTCATGGGCGAGAAGAATTTCGTCAACGAGATAATATGGAGTTACAAGTCGGGAGGCTCAAGCAATAAGCATTTTTCGAGAAAACACGACACCATCTTGGTCTATGCGAAAACTTCACATTACTACCTTGATGTCGCTAAAGAGAAGTCTTACAATCGTGACTTGAGACCGTATAATTTCAAGGGCGTCAAGGAGTACAAGGACGACTACGGCTGGTATACCATGGTAAATGCCAAGGACGTATGGTCGATTGATATGGTCGGGAGGACATCGAAGGAAAGAACCGGATATGCGACGCAGAAGCCCGCTGAGCTCATGGAAAGAATCATCTGCTCTGCCTCGGAGCCTGGCGACCTTTGCGCAGACTTTTTCTGCGGGTCGGGCTCATTGCTCGAATCAGCAGAGAAAAACGGCCGTAAGTGGATAGGCTGTGACGTTGAGGAACTTGCGCTTGGAATGAGTAGAAAAAGGCTCGAGCTTCTGTCTGCGAATTACCGCTTCATCACCGATTCGAAGGAGCGTCGGCTGAGGAGGGACTGCCTGCAAATTGAGCTTGAGTCCGACGATGAACTCGAAGATGGCAGGAGGCTTTGCACTTTTTCACTTAGCAAATTCATACCTGACATAGACATAGGGCACATTCCTTTCAAGGAAAGGGAAGATATCGAGGAGCTTGCGAGAAAGTGCCCGGAGAGCTTCATCGATTATATTATGATTGATGCTGATTATGACGGCAAGGTTCAGAATTTCGCGCCGGGGAATATAATTTCGTCCGGCTGGGACAGGATGACAGTAGTGTCATCTGGGCACGTTGCCTTTATTGCCGTCGATGTCTTCGGCAGAGAATATTATTGCGAGAAATAATTACGAAGAGAATATTGTCGCAAAACATAATGCGAAGCTAACATTATTGAGATTGCGAAGTACAAATATAATTACGAAATATAATTACGAAACATAATTACGAAAGGGGACGGAATAATGATTAAGTCTGACAGCAAAATTGGCAAAATCCTGAATGAGGCTCTGACGGTTCTGCTCGGAAGCGCCATCGGCTCGTTCGCGATTGTTGCGATTATGATTCCAAGCGGGTTGACATTCGGCGGAGTAACAGGTCTTTCGAGAATCATTCAGCAATTCACAAGCATCAACTATTCCTTAATCTATTACGGCCTTGCTATGATAGTCCTCATCATCGTATGGGTTAGCCTCGGCTTCAAGGAGGCAAGGAAAATCATAGCGATGTCATTTACCTATCCTATTGTAATGTTTATTTTCGAGAAGCTCGATCTACAACTTCTGCAGACTCAGGACATCTTCCTTTCGGCTGTTTTCTGCGGAGTTGCATTCGGAATTTCCAACGGAATTACCTTCCTCGGAGGATATTCATCGGGCGGTACGGATTCGCTTGCTAAGGTAATTAAGTACAAATTTTTCCCATACATCGCGCTTTCGAAATTATCCTTCATAATAGACGTATTTATAGTAGTCGCATCGGCCTTCGTGTTCGGCATCAATATCGCGCTCTACGCGCTTATCATCATGTATATAAATATGAAGATGACAGATGCGGTCCTCTACGGTGTTTCCGGCAAAATCGTCGAGCTCAACATCATCACGACTATCCCTGAAGAGCTCAGCAAATATGTCATGAGCGAAGTCGGCAGGGGCGTAACCTCGCTCGATATCGTCGGCGAATATACAGGAGAAACCAAAAAAGAACTGAAGATCATCTGTTCACCTCGAGAGAGCTTTCTGATCAAAAGATTTCTCGCAAAGAACGATCCTCAGTCGTTTGTATCTGTATTCAGCGTCAATTCGGTATGGGGCACTGGAAAGGGCTTCTCCGATATCCGCGACATCGAAAATTAAGGCGCGCTTTGATGGCGCAGTTGACATCAAGCAAAAGCGCGGCACTGGTTGCTTGCAGGCATGCTCTCGCTTCGTTGCCGACGTAGCTGATGCAGGAGCGCGGTAAGTGTT
>CAVAIH010000146.1:0-2512 GCA_963588675.1 Sphaerochaetaceae bacterium
ATCGCTAAGCACAGGCGTCCCCAAAGATCCATCAAGTAACACGTGCCGCGCTCAGCAGTAAGTAGAGGTAAGCAAAGGCGTCAGCAAAGAGCCTTCAAGCAACATTCTCCGCGCTAAGTGAGTTTTAAAAGCATTTAATTATTGAGAGTTAGGAATTAGACTATGAGCAAGAAAGTATTAATTGTTGATGACGACCAGGCAATTCTTAATATGGTGTCGAAGGTAATTCGCAGTAATTCGATGGATTACGACACAGCTTCGAGCGGTGAGGAAGCGCTTGACATGCTTGCCAAGCAAAGCTATGACCTGATGCTCCTCGATATCAATATGAGCGGTATCGACGGATTTGAAGTAATTAAGAAGCTTCGTGGGGAGAATAATAACATTCCTATTATTGTAATCAGCGGTCGCAAGGATGATTACGACGCGCTGTATGGCATGGAAATAGGTGCTGATGATTACATTTTCAAGCCATTCAACCCTGTACTTCTCGGAGCAAAGGTTAAGGCCCTTGTCCGTCGCAGTGAACAGACTGACTCTCAGGACAGCCCTGTACTTAAGGCCGGACCTTTCGAATACAACGCAAGCACACTGCGTTTTTACAAAAATGGCACCGAAATCAGCCTCTCGAACAAGGAGAGCGCTCTGATGAAACTCTTCCTCGACAATATCGGCGAGCTTTTCACAAAGGACTCTCTATACGATCTTATCTGGGGAACGCCTGTGATAGATGAGAACACCATCACGGTGTATATCAACAGACTTCGCCAGAAGATTGAGGACGATCCGTCGAAGCCTAAATATATTACTACAGTCAGAGGACTTGGCTACAGGTTCACGGTCTAAGCAAGCCACTGCATGCGGGAAGGCATGCAGTGGCGAAGGTCAGATATGCGATTCAAATGGAAAAGGTCAGATATGCGATTTCAGCACATCTGACCTTTTTTAGTTTCTCGATTTCTCCGATTCCCGGATTTTTCGGATTTTCGATTTCTCGATTTTTTCGATTCTTCGATTCTTTTAGTCTTCCGATTTTCTCTCACCGAGGATTTTCTCGAGCTCTGCTGGGGTGAATGAATACATCGTGTTGCAGAAATAGCATTTAACGTCTATGTCTTTGCCCTCGTCGATTATATCCTGAATTTCCTCTGACTTGATTGTCGCAAGAGCCTTCGAGACTCTCTCCTTCGAGCAATTACAGTGGAACCTGACATCCTTCTTGTCCGTGATTTCGAGATCCAAATCCCCAAGAATATATCCGAGAATATCCTCTGGCGACATGCCCTTGTCCATCAGAGTTGTTACAGGCTCAATCGAAGCGAGCTTGCTCTCAAGCTTGGCAATGGTCTCCTCGCTTGCATTTGGCATCATCTGTATAATCCATCCGCCCGCGTGCTTGACCTCAGAATTTGTATCTACCATAACGCCAAGGCCGACCGCTGATGGTGTCTGCTCGGAGCTCGCAAAATAATAAGCAAGGTCCTCGGCGATTTCTCCGTTCTGAAGCTCGACCGTTCCATTGTATGGCTCCGCAAGTCCAAGATCCATAACGACTGTCAGCGTTCCTTCGCCGACTGCCCCGCCGACGTCGAGCTTGCCAGGCCTCTTAGGAGGAATGTCCACCGACGGATTCCCCGGGAAACCTTTTACATTTCCGTGGCTGTCAGCTGTGACCATGATGCTTTGAATCGGCCCGTCGCCCTTGATGCTCAGGCTCACAAGATCGTCATCGCCCTTCATCATCGAGCCCATCATTGCGCCTGCCGAAAGCAATCTTCCGAGAGCCGCAGTTACGACTGGAAAAGTCTTATGCCTCTCGCGCGCTACGGCAACAAGTTCCGTTGATTTAATTGCAAAAGCCCTCACTGTCCCTTCGGCAGCGATGCCCCTGATTAAGTAATCTTTCATTTTTTTACACCTTACAAACTATAAATTTCCGAATAGCTTCAGATTCCCGAGCAATTACGAATTCCCGAGAAGCTTCAAGTTCCCGAGCAACTACAAATTCCCAAAAAGCTTCTTATTAGCTGAATAAATTCTCTTGAATGTCTGATAGTATTTCTCGTATTCAGCGTGGCGCCCCATGTCAGGCACATATGTTTCGGTTGCTGGAATGAAGTCCTTGACGCAGGACAGGTCCGGAATCAAACCGAGGCCGACAGCCACAACGGCAGCCGCACCGACAGAACCGACATTCTGAGGTGAAGCAACAGTCTCAACCTGCCTTCCGATAATGTCCGCAAGCATCTGGCAGGATACTGGCGACAAAGCGCCACCGCCGACGAAGCGGATGACTTCAGAAGTCTTGATTTTTCTATCCTGGCACTCAAGCATCCACCTAATGTGGTAGAAAATTCCCTCGAGAACTGCGTGTATGAGCTCGGTCTTGCCTGTTTCGAGGCCGATTCCGAAGAACATTCCTTTGGCGTTCGGATCCTCGAATGGGCATCTGTTGCCGTGAAGCCATGGTGTAAAAATCACACCGCCAGAGCCAGGTGGCACGTCCTTAACC
>CAVAIH010000147.1:0-2495 GCA_963588675.1 Sphaerochaetaceae bacterium
CTCGACGAAATTGTTCGGTTTTTCGCCGTAATTCGACGTTTCTCGCGACTATTTTTCCATAAAGTTCGACATATCTCGAACTTTTTCTTGTGACACAATAGGTGCTTGACTATAATATAAGAGTATTTTTTATACTATTTCAAAGTATTTATAAGTATTTCTAAGGAAGAAGAAAAAGGAGTCTAACAAAAATGGAAAAGTTCTTCAAACTCAAAGAGATGGGAACTGACGTAAGAACAGAGGTCGTTGCAGGTGTTACTACATTCCTGTCAATGGTTTACATTCTTGCAGTTAACCCATCAATCCTTTCCGCATCTGGAATGGATAGCGCATCAGTTTTCACAGCAACCGCAATTTCCGCTGCAATAGCTACACTGACAATGGCATTTCTTGCTAACTACCCTGTAGCACTTGCTTCTGGAATGGGCCTGAATGCTTACTTCGCATATACAGTATGCCCAATGGTTGGAACCGAGAACCCATGGCAGGTTGCCCTGGCTGCAGTACTTGTAGAAGGTATTCTTTTCATCCTTCTCTCATTCACTAACTTCAGAGAAGCTCTGGTTAACGACATTCCACAGAACCTGAAGTCAGCCATCTCCGTTGGTATCGGTCTTTTCATCGCTATCGTAGGACTTAAGAATTCCGGCGCTGTTTCAGTAACAACTGAGAACGGAATTGCTCTTGGCGATCTTTCAAATGCTGCTATCACACTTTCACTTGTCGGCATTATCATAATCGCAATCCTCGCTCAGAAGGGCGCAAAGGGAGCTATTTTCTACGGAATCCTCATTACATGGGTTCTCGGAATGATCGCTCAGGCTGTAGGCTGGTATGTACCAGATCCTGCTGCAGGAGTATACAGTGTATATCCTACTTTCTCATTCTCAGGCGTTGAGCTCGACCACTTCTGTGATTTCGACTTTGCATGGATCGGCTCACACGTTATGGATTTCGTTGTAATCGTATTCTCCTTCCTCTATGTTGATATTTTCGACACAGTAGGAACTCTTATCGGTGTAGCTTCCAAGGCTGACCTCCTCGATGAGGACGGCAACCTCCCAAGAGCTAAAGAGGCTCTTCTCTCCGATGCTATCGGAACTTGCGTAGGTGCTGTATTCGGTACATCAACAGTTACATCATTCGTTGAATCATCAGCTGGCGCTGCTGCAGGCGGAAAAACAGGTCTGACATCAGTTACTACAGGAGTTCTCTTCATAGTATCACTGGTTCTCTCACCACTCTTCCTCTCAATCCCAAGCTTCGCTACAACACCTGCTCTTGTATATGTAGGTTATCTGATGATGACTCAGATCAAGAATGTTAAGTTCGAAGATGCTCCAATGAGCGATATTATTGCAGGATTCCTTGCAATCATCATGATGCCTTTCACATCATCAATCGCTAACGGAATTATGTTCGGAATCGTTTCCTGGATCATTCTTAGACTCGTTGAAGGCAAGGCTAAGGAGATTAGACCAGTAATGTGGGTTTCCGGAGCACTCTTCATTATTTACATGATTCTTCAGTAAAGGTTAGACTTTATTTGAAGCTTCCTAAGGAAGGCCCCGTCTGCAGGCGGGGCTTTTCATTTGCGCTTTTTTTGAACTTGCTCGCGCGTTTGCTTGTGACTTTGCTCGAGCGTTTGCTTGTGACTTTGCTCGCGCATTTTCTCTTTTATATAAAAAAATCTGCAGTGACTAGTCACTGCAGAGCATCTTCTTCGCTTCTTTCACGAGGGATGTTATGTTGCTTCGGTCCACAAGGTCTACGCCGTTCTCGATTCGGTCGAGCATCTTTGTGGCGTCAGCCTGCCCTTCTATCGTCTTTCCGCTTTTGAGGACAGTCTTCATTACCTTCATAAGCGCTCCGTCAAAACCGCTTACCTTCTTAGGATCATAAGCTCCCGACAGAATATACAGCGTCGGATTCTTCGCGCCGTCCTTTGCGAATTTCTTATAATTGATTTCGTATACCTGCTTGTAATTCTCAGCGGACTCCATGGCAACGCCGACGCCGAACACTATCAGCTTAGGCCTCAATTCCTCATCGATGAGCAGTCTGAAGCTGTCGAAATCCACAATACCACTGCCTCTGATCCAACCGCCATAGATAATGCAGTCATAATCATAAAGGTTGATTCCGCTACCCTTCTTGAGTGCCGAGTCATAAGAAATAGCCACGCAGTCAAGTTCCTCGGCAATCCATTTCGCATATTGCTCGGTGGAGCCTCTTTTGGATGTATATATTACAATTGCCTTATTCATTAGCCTTTAACATTCCCCTCTCCAAGAATCTTTGTTAATCTCTCCTTAAGTTCGTCGCTTACGCAAGCAGAATGCGACTTATCGGTGCGTATCATCTTTCCATTAGGAAGGTATACAAGCACCTCGGTCTCGCCAGGATACATGGAAAGAACATCGAGTATATGATAAAGGACGCCTTTGCTGTCGCCGTGCTTGTCCATCACTTCCTGCGTTATTCTAAGTTTAAGA
>CAVAIH010000148.1:0-2488 GCA_963588675.1 Sphaerochaetaceae bacterium
CCTGTTGCAGGGGACTTCTCTGCAAGAGGTCCGAATACCTTAATAACCTCGACCCAACCTTCGTCATGAATTGCTTCGTCATTGGAGAGTTTCTTACCATTGAGTGTGACAGTGATGTCATCGCTTATCACATAACCACTATCCTCATCAGGCTCAAAGGCTGTTATGAATGCATAATAGTAGTCCTTCTGGAACTTTTCGTCATCTTTTACTTGTGTCCATTTCTTATACCAGTCTCTATCCTCGATAATGCTTACATAGTCATCCTTTGCTATCTTGAACCAAAGTTTTACACCTTGATTTACGCTATCCTTAGTAGGTTCAGCTGTCCATGCACCTGTGGAAGGGGACTCTCCAATTACAGGCTCCTTAAAAGTAATGGCAATCTTTGTGATGACATTTTTCTCAACTGTCCATGTTCCGTCATTATTCTTAACTGCATGATAACCATCTGCAACATAATCACTTGGATCTTCTGTGTATGTACCGGATGTAATCTCATCCTGAGTAACAGTACCCGCAGAGGTGAAAATGCTTGCAAGTGATGTTTTTTCTGCATCAGAACTTGTTACGAGCTTTCCGCCGTCCTCAACTGTGAGCTGATTAGCGCTTGCACCAGTTGCTGAGTTCAATGTCAGACCATTAGTTGCATCAAGTACTGCGCCGTCTGCTACAACGAGCTCGTCCTTACCGCTGTTAGGGAAGCCATAAGTTGTTGCTGTGCCACTGGAGATTTCATACTTATAACCATTTGCGGTTGTTTCCCCAAGAGGTGTTTTGGTTATAACTGCAGTTGAGTCTAGGGTGATATAGCCAGGTCCACATGCTCCAGTTCTGTATTTGCCGATGAAGGCTACATTACCATTCGTTACCACTCTGGCTGTAGTTCCGCTTACTATCATCGTGCCAAGTTGCTCAATATCGCCGAAATTGCTCTTTGAGTGAAGGTCACCATTAACCACGAGTGTGCCGCCCTTTTCAATCTTCAGCAAGTAACCCGAGCCAGTCACTTCCTTAAGATTAAGCACATTATCTGTAGAAAGTGTTAGTGTTGCGCCGTCCTTTACGACAATGCTTCCTCCAGTTTTTATTGTGACATTGCCGTTGGTAGTCGTGTTCCCAGTAATTATTGTTTCTTCTGTGATATTACCTGACAGTGTATCACCCGCTGTTGTTGATGCAAATGCTGTTGCAGGTATGAGGCAGAGTATCAACGCGAGTACCAGGGTAAGGCTCATGTTGCGTTTCTTCATAAATTGTTCCTCCGTTTTCTTAATTTTGCGAGAGATGAGGGTCTAGCCCTCCCAATAATATAAAGTTATGCTATCACACCATCGCCGATTTACTCAAGCGAAAAGCACCCGAAAAATCGGGTGCTTTGGATTAAATTCTGTTAATAAAGCTAATAGAGTGATTTTGCTTAATTATTCTTTCCGGAGAGCTTTACAGTAGCGGTTGCTCCGAGAAGAGCAAGCATTGCGATGATTGTATAAAGGCCAGCTTCATCGCCTGTATTAGGGCTTTTCTCAACTGCTTCGCTGACTACCTTGATTGAGGTATCGCCGTTAACAGTGAAAGTTAACTTGCCGTCCTTTACGGAATCCTTGCTTTCCTTACCATTCACGAGCACGCTCTTAATCTTATAACCGTCGGCAGTGCCGATTGTTGCTGTAACGGTGTCGCCGTCCATTACAAGTATCTTACCAGCATCGCCTGACGATGGGCCTGCAGATTCCAAGGCAACTGTGCTGTTGACATCCCACTCAGCTGTTACATTATACAGGTTAGAAATCTTGACATAGTTATAATTATCTGCTTTGGCAAATGTCGAAGGATCAATAATAGTCGTACTAGCCGTTATTGGATCGTAAGATGCTTGCAGAATCTTGCCTGTTAAATTCTGAATGGTAACACTTGAAACCGAAACAGAAATACCTGCACATCCCCTTGCAGGTGCCTGCAAATCGACTGCACTGTTATCAATGACAATCTTGGTAGAAGCATAAAGTGCATCTTTTGCTGTGGATGTAACATTCAAAGTAGTATCCTTAACAGTTAAGGAATCAGTAGGTAAGGCATTAGCGTCAGGGGTTGCCACATAAACGCCATTTCCTTTGGTAGTGATAGTCAAACTACCGCTTCCTGTAATTGTAACTTCTCCTTTGGCAGTTATTCCTTGTCCTAAGTTTCCTGTATTAGTGATGGTATTAGTGCCTACTAACTCAATTTTTAGATTTCTTGAACCTGCCACTATAACACCAGCCTGCTCCCTTTCACAGCTGATTGTCGCGTTATTTAATGTCAGCTTATTTGCAGTGGCATCGTAGCTAATTGTACCGCTTCCCGCGGTCATAGACGAGCTACCTTCTTCCAACTCCGTACCATTGACAGTAACATAGTTACCGCGTGCATTTACACTAACAAGCCCGCATCCTAGGACCATGATAAGTGTGATTGCTAATATTCTTAATTTGCTTTTCATTGTTCC
>CAVAIH010000149.1:0-2479 GCA_963588675.1 Sphaerochaetaceae bacterium
CGCGAGGAGGTATACCTCGAAGCCCGGACAACAGAGGATGTCTGGGATTACATCAAAAGACTCGTTGTAAGAGGCGCGACACTTATCGGCGTTACTGCCGGCTACGGAATGTGGCTTGCAGTTAAAGAAATTTTGCAAGGTATACCCGAGGAACAGCCTCTGTCCGAGGAGGAGATTGATGTAATCGGGATTGCTTTGCGCGAGAAAGCCGAATATCTCAATTCGTCAAGGCCGACTGCAGTTAACCTGTCGTATGCGATTAAGAGATCGCTTGCAAGATATGATGAAGTTGCCGAAAGCCTTGTAAGTCAGGACCCTGCGAAGGCAAGATATGTTGTCACACCGGAGGATATAATTAAAGAATTGTTCGACGAGGCTGAGACTATCAGGCAGGAGGAAATCGAGACGACGCGCGCCAAAGGTGAATACACACTTGAAGTGCTTCACGACGGAATGACCGTGCTTACGCATTGCAACGCAGGCGGACTTGCAGGTGCAGGAGGCGGTGGAGCTTTCGAAGGCTTCTACCTTGGCAAAGAGCGCGGTATGAATTTCAAGCTTTACTGCGATGAGACAAGGCCATTGCTTCAAGGCGCAAGGCTAAGCGCATGGGAGCTTCACAAAATGGGAATAGATACTACTCTCATCTGCGACAATATGGCGTCATCAGTAATGAAAAAAGGCCTTATCGATGCTGTTTTGGTGGGCTGTGACAGGATGGCTGTCAACGGAGATGCGGCTAACAAGATAGGAACGCAGGGAGTGGCTGTGCTTGCAAAGGAATATGGAATTCCCGTATATTTCTCAGTTCCGACTTCCAGCATCGACCTCGATACAGCAACAGGAGATGACATTGTTATCGAGGAAAGAGACGGAGAGGAGATTGCGAGCAAGTGGTATGAGGAGCGCATGGCTCCGGAAGGTATAAAAATTTACAACCCTGCCTTTGATGTTACAGACCACGATTTGATCACCGCGGTCATCACCGAGAAGGGCGTTGTTTATCCGCCTTATGATGTTAACATTCCCGAAATAATGAAGGAGAAATAATTTGTATAAAGTAAGAATTGACTGCTTCGAGGGGCCTTTCGACCTTCTTGTCTACCTTCTTGAAAATGCAAGAATGGACATTTACGACATCAAGGTTTCCGAAATCACGGAGCAGTATATTGAATATTTGAAGGAAATGGAGTCCCTCGATGTTGAGGTCGCAAGCGAATTCATCGTTCTTGCGGCTGTGCTCATCAGACTCAAGTCGCACATGCTTCTGCCAAGAATCAACGAAGCAGGCGAAATCGTTTTCGAGGAGGACCCAAGAGCAGACCTTGCAAAGAAGCTCGCAGAATATGTCAGGACAAAGAAAATCGCCGAGATGCTCAAGTCCCGCGAGGAGCTTTACAGCAACGTCTTCGAAAAACCAGCGGAGGATATGTCGAAGTATCTCGACAACCCAGACGAGTTTCTCGTTGCGAGCGAGGACCAGATGGTCAGCGCTTTCCTGCTTTTCTTGCAGAAAAAGCACAAGGTCGAGGAAGTTACCAAGCGTTATCAGCGCTCGAGGATGCCTGCCGAGTCGATAGAGGTTCGCATCAAGCACATGACAAAGAAGCTCGAGGACAAGCTTTCGGAGAAGAGTATTGTGAATTTCACAGAACTTCTGCCGGACGAGGCGAACAAATACGATGTCATGCTCTCTTTCATGTCATTGCTTTCCATGGTTAAAGAGCTAAGTTATGACGCCGATCAGGAAGAGGCTTTCGGTGAGATCACTGTCAGGAGGAAAGAAATAAAGGATGTATAGTAAGAAAACAATGAAATCAGCCCTTGAATCGATGATGTTCATGTGGGGCGAGCCACTCGAGGTAAAGGATGCTGCGCAGATACTCGAGGCGGACAAGGCCGAGGTCAGAGAATTGTTCAAGGAGCTTCAGACAGAATATGAGACTGAGGGCCGTGGAATCAGAATAAGAGAGGTCGACGATGCCTTCGGCTTCGTTACTCACATCGAGAACGAAATTTTTATAAAGAAGCTTTGCACTCCTGTAAGAGTGAAGAGGCTGTCGCAGGCGGCTTTGGAGGTTCTTGCGATCATCGCATATCGCCAGCCTGTTTCAAGAGGCGAAATTGATTCGATCAGAGGAATCAAGAGCGAAAGAGTAATCGATGGTCTTATCGAAAAAGGCCTTGTTGAAATTATCGGAAGATCCGACGGAGTCGGAAGACCGCTGATTTATGCAACGACGAAGGAATTTCTTAAGAAATTCGGCTTTGCTTCGCTCAAGGACCTGCCTGATGTAGCTGAATTTGATGAACTCAGACGAAATCCAGACGAAGAATCACAGCTCTACGACCAGCTCAGCTTGGATTTCGAGGCATCGGAGGAGACTTTAGATGAGAATAAATAAATATATTGCATCGGCGGGAGTGACAAGCCGGCGCAAGGCAGACGAGCTGATAGAAAAAGGGAAAGTCAAAGTTA
>CAVAIH010000150.1:0-2424 GCA_963588675.1 Sphaerochaetaceae bacterium
AATTGATATCGAAGTCCGACTTGGTCAGGCCCTCGTAATTCAGCTTATTATTCAACGCCGCCATCTCGCTTGAAAGGCTTATCATGTCCTCATCATAGGTATGCTCATACAAAGTATGGAAGGCGTCGTCGCAGGTCTGAAGCGATTCGAGCATATCCTCCTTGAGTTGCTCGCTCTCGTCGTTTCTAATTCCCGTCAGATAGATCCGCGCGTACTTCTCGGAAATCTCAACCGCCATCGGCAGGTACTTGGTATAAAAATCCTCGACCAGCCTTCTCGCTTCGGGCTTCTGTTTGATCCTTGCGATGATTTTTGTGACGATGTCCTCTATCTTGTCGAGCATCGCGCTGACCTCTTCATCGTCAACGGCCTCATTCACCTTCTTAAGCCGTAGAAGAAGCTTCTCTTCGTCCTCGAGCGCGTCCGTCTTGGCCTTTTCTTCTTCCAAAATTTTCGCTTCCCTGTGGCGAACCTGGGCCACTTCGTCGTACATTACCGTGAATTTCGAGGTAACCTTGCTAGGCCCGATCATAGAGCATTTGAGAAAAATTGGGTCGTTGCCTGCCCTCCATGCGTCTCTTATCGAAAAAGCGAGCTTGTTGGCATAGTCCTTCCTCAGGCCCGTTGCGTCCGCGATGTAGTTGCCTGCATGGTGCATTTTCTCTTTATTTATGAGTTTCATTACGCCGTCGAGTTCGAAGGTCTTGCCCGACATTCGCACTCTTACGTGTGGAAAAACTTCTTTCATCTTTTCTCCCTTACAGGCTCTCGACCGCCTTCTTGAGTGCCTCGATATCCTCGTCGCTTGTGCTCCACGAAACGCAGATTCTAACCAGAATGTGATCTTCGTCAATCGGATCCATCGCCTCGATATTTATAAGCTTCTCAAGCTTCTCGGTTTTCTCCTTATCTACCGAATAGAAAAGCTGATTGCTATCGCTTTCAATAAATGGCACGAAGCCCTTCGATACAAGATATTCATCAAGAGCCTTAGCCTTCTCTACCGCAGACTTGCAAATCTCGAAATAGGTTCCCTCCTCGAAAAGCGCATAGAACTGCAGGCCAAGAGCCCATCCTTTTGCGAAAAGCCCACCGCTTTGTTTTACGAGATTGCGAACGCCTACCTTCAGGTCGTCATTTCTGATGATAAGCGCCTCGCCGAAGAGCATTCCGCACTTCGTTCCGCCTATTGTATAAATGTCCGCAAGCTGGGTAATGTCCTCTATGGTCAGCTCCGTCGCAGAGCTTGCGAGTCCGTAGCCGAACCTTGCGCCGTCGATGCAGAGATACAGCCCGTATCTGTCGCAGACCTCTCGGATATCCGTCAATTCTTTTTTCGTATAGACAGTGCCGAACTCCGTTGGGAAAGTAATGTAGACTGCCTTTGGCTGTGTGATGTGGTCCTTGAGAGGGCTCAGCTCATACGCGTGCATCAGGTCGTCGATCTGCTTAGCACTGATCTTGCCGTTCTTGTGCGGAAGGGCCTCGATTCTGTGGCCGATGTGCTCGATAGCGCCCGACTCGTGAGCGTTGATATGACCGCTTTCCGGCGCAATGACGCTGTAGTAAGGCCTTGTGAGCATCGTCTCAATCATTATGATGTTGATCAGCGTTCCGCCCGTGATGAAATGTATGTCAGCGCTGTCGCACTTAATGTATTTGTGAATTTCGACTCTTGCGCGCTCGCACCACTCGTCGGTTCCGTAGCCGTCAAAGCCCTGTCCGTTGGTCTCGTTGAAAAGCTCCAGAATCCTTGGATGCATTCCGTGGTTATAGTCGTTGTTGAAGTGTGGTCTTGTGTCCTTTGGCATCAGTTTTGCGTCCATTTCGTAATCCTCTCTTGTTTATTCTTATTTATTATTTATTATTTATTCTTAATTTTGCCTTAATTATTAATCTCTTAGTTGCAAGCCTGCTCGTCCGCCTGCTTGACCGCTCGTTCCTTCGCTTGCGAGTCCGCCTGCTTAAACGCTCGCTTCTTCGCTTGCCTTCCTATTTATTTACCAGGAAAACTCCGCCGAGAATGCAAATCATTCCAGCAAGCTTCGTAAATGTAATTGCCTCATGATAAAAGAAATATCCGACAAGCAGAAGGAGAACCGCCATACAGCCGTTACTCATCATCATGCCGACGCTTATCGGCCAGCCCACGCGGTACAGATAGAAGGTTCCTATCTCCATGCCCACTATGCATGCGGCAAGTGCAAAAATCGTCCAGTTGGCGTTCTTTACCTCAGATACGAAATTTGCGTCCTTCATGAGAACGCTGTAAAGCACGAAAGACAGCACAACTCCGATTGCGTAAATCATCGCATTTGCGGCTATCGGGTTGAGATTCTCCGGTAGATTTTTCGCTAATATATTATACATTACATTGGAAAACAGCAGTAATCCTATTGGCCAAAATTCATTCATTTTTCGTTA
>CAVAIH010000151.1:0-2422 GCA_963588675.1 Sphaerochaetaceae bacterium
CTTGGCTCACTTCCGTTCGTTTTTGCGATTTTTAAGCTCTGTCGGTGATTTTTCTAATCTTCACATTTGACTTTCCGTTCGCTTTTGCGTTTTTTTAGCTCTGTCGGTGGAATCTGAACAGGGAGAACTCCTCCCTCTGCTTGGTTTTCGCCGACAAAGTCGATTTTCTTCAAAAACGAACGGAAAAATTTTTTCGCCCTCTCTGAAATTCGCCGACAGAGACGTTTTTCTTCAAAAACGAACGGAAAATTATTTTTGCCCGCTCTGAGAATCGCCGACAAAAGCATTTTTCTTCAAAAACGAACGGAATCAGATTTGAAGTTCCGAGCAAAATCCCGAATCGACTCCCGAACCAGGCCCCGAGTCAAATCCCGAGTCAAACCTTGCGGAATCCGCGATGATTTTCTTTTTTTATCTAGAAATAAAATACCACAAAGTGGCTTGACATTCAATCTGTGCCCATGCTATAAAATATTTCTACATTAATATTATGCAAAGGAGGAAATAATTATGGCTAAATGGGTATGTAGTGTATGCGGTTATGTTCATGAGGGAGATACACCTCCTGAGAAGTGTCCACAGTGCAAGGTTCCTGCAGAGAAATTCATCAAGCAGGAAGGTGAAAAGGCTTGGGCTGCTGAGCACGTTGTAGGCGTTGCTGCAGGCGTTGAAGAAGATATTCTTATGGATCTTAGAGCTAATTTCGAGGGAGAATGCACAGAGGTTGGCATGTATCTTGCAATGGCAAGAGTCGCTCATAGAGAGGGCTATCCTGAGATTGGTCTTTATTGGGAAAAAGCTGCTTGGGAAGAGGCTGAGCACGCAGCCAAATTCGCAGAGCTCCTTGGTGAGGTAATTACTGACTCCACAAAGAAGAATCTTGAGATGAGAGTTGAGGCTGAGAACGGCGCAACACTCGGCAAGACTGAGCTTGCAAAGAAGGCTAAGGAAAGAGGATACGACGCTATCCACGATACAGTTCACGAAATGGCAAGAGATGAGGCTAGACATGGAAAGGCATTGAAGGGGCTTTTAGAGAGGTATTTTTAACTTCGTTACGGACTTTTATTCTTTTCGCCCATGACTTTGTCAGCGCGGGTTTCCTTTCGCGCATGGCGTCATCAGCTACGCACTCTCGCGGTGCTCACGTACGTCGAGTACGCTCCGCGCCTTAGGTGCTTGCTTCCTCGTCATGAACGAAAATAACTTCGTTACGGATTTTGTTCTTTTCGCAAAAAGGTCGGCACATAGTTGCCGACCTTTTATTATTCGTTATTCGCACGATTCGCGTTTTCTGCGCCATTCGCGCCATTCACGCTCTCAATCTAAACCATTTGAATGAGCACGACTCCCGCAAGCATCATGATGATGCCGACTACCTTCTTCAGGGTGACGCTCTTCCTCTCGATTCCGAGGAATCCGGTTGCGTCTATCACCACTCCTCCGACAACCTGGCCGACTACGCTAAGTACAGTCGCAAGGCCTGCTCCGAGGAGCTGAGCAACGAGTATCGAGCCCCCTACTATCACTATCGCGAACACTCCGCCTGTCCAATTCCACCATTTTCCAGTAACATCAGGCATGCTGTCGTCTATGATTCCCTTACGGCCTTTTATGAGGAAAAGCGCGAGTGTGATCAATGTTACTCCTGCAAAACCGACGCACATAGACACCATGGCAGCCTTCAGCGAGTGCTCCATGACTGCGCCGAGTCTTCCGTTAATCGCAATCTGCGTTGATGCGGCAACGCCGACTATTATTGCTGCGAGCCTGTATCCGTTCTTTGACAGGCCATTTGAAGCTGGCTTGCTCTGCGCTTCGATGTTGCTTGTGCCATCGTTCTTGTTCTTCCCAAAATTAAAATTAAACGACACTATAGCTACGCCTGCGACGAGGAGCAACGCTCCTATCGTTCTGCTTGTGTTCATTCTGAAAACAGCGCTGTCGAAAAGGCCGAAGTGGTCTATCGCAAGTCCTGAGCATATCTGGCCAAGCACCGTAAGTATTACAGTCTCAGCGCTTCCGAGCTTAGGAAGGCAAAGAATACAAAGGATGACAATTACATCACCGAGCAGACCGCCCATCCATATCCACAAAGGCTCCTTTGATATCTCGGCAAACGGAATGCTGAGATTGTGGTCGAGCAGAAGCACGATAATCGCAAGCATCAAGAACGCCGTACCGAAAGATGACACCGACGCAAGGAAAGGCGATTTGAGCCTCATTCGAAGTGATGAATTTACGCTCGTCTGCATTGGCTGAGCGATACCTGCAATCAATCCAACTATGTATCCTAACATTTCCCCCTCTTTTCTCGTATCTCTTTTCTCGTATCTCTTTTCTTTTTTTCTTTCTGCTTGTCTTTTCTCTCGTCATTCGGAATTTCCAAATGCGCAAGCACGCATCTATACATTCTGCGCTT
>CAVAIH010000152.1:0-2412 GCA_963588675.1 Sphaerochaetaceae bacterium
AGTCAAATGTGAAGAGTGAAAAAATCACCGACAGATTAGAAAAAACGCAAAAACGAACGGAAAGTCAAATGTGAAGATAGAAAATTTCACCGACAGAGCTTGAAAATCGCAAAAACGAACGGAAAGTCAAATGTGAAGAGAAAAAATTTCGCCGACAGCGAGCAAAAAGTCAAAAACGAACGGAAGTGAGCTGAAAAGGCTCACTTCCGAACCAATCCACGGTTATGTCCGTATAATGGTGTAAATTCAAAACAATATAAAAGAGCCACGCTCATCCTGTATAATAAATTTACCAAACCACACATACAGGAGGTACGAGACATGGCTCAATTAAATATTACATTACCACAGGAAGAAGTTCCACAACAAGACTTTTCTGCATAAGCGTCTGCATGTCAGTTAATGGCAAACCACACTTCCTTACCTATAATATGTCGGCTAAATATCGGTTGCATAATTAAAAAACAATTCTGCGCCTAATATTCATTGCTAATTCAAGATTTTTATGCGAAGATATATATTGATTAGGTATGCGCGATTCGGATTTCGAACTTGGCTTCGAATTGGATTTCGATTCATGCTTCGAGATGGACCTCGATTCGGAATTCGAACCAAGCTTTGAACTGGGCTTCGACCCTGGCTTCGATTCAGGCTTCAAACTTGGCTTCGAACCGGACTTCGCATATCATTAACTAAAGAGCACATCTTCGATTCAAAGAATTCCCTATATTCCCAGAATTCGAGAATCGTCTAATAGACCAACAACAGGAACAATAGAAATTACAGAAACAGAAACTACAGAAACAACATAGGAGAGGTAAAACATGGACAACATACTATCCAGCTACATTCTGAGCTCGGTCTTCATGATCGCGGTTCTGGCGATACTCGCGGTGCGATCATTTTCCGCGCTTGAAGATAAGACCAGCCGAAAATTTTCACTGCTTCTTATCGGTGGAACGATACTATATGTTATAGTAGACGCCGTCTTCATTGCCTGCCACCTTTCAGGACATTTGACTGTAAGTGCATGGAAGATCGTCTCCTTTGTCTTTTATTTCGTATATACGATACTACCTTTCATATGGCATCTATTCGTCCGTAATTTCGTAGGACGTTCTTATGGAAAAGTATTCCGCATGGTAGAGACGATTCCGATTATTATACTGCTCGGAATGCTCGTCCTAACGCCTTCAACTGGCGCGTTGTACTATTTCGACGCTGACGGCATGTACCAAAGAGGCACTCTATATAACATCTATGCTTATCTCAACTTCTTCTATTATGCTGAGTCGATAATCGACCTGCTTGTTATAAGCATCAAAAAAACCGAAAAAGAAGAACGCTATGCTGTCAGTACAATGGTAATCTCTTTTGTCACTCTGATCGGCTCGTTCTTGAACAATAATGTCATCCCACAAGGTACAATTTTCCCATTCATGCCATTCTGCTCAACATTGGTTGTGATGCTCGCATTCTACTTTGTAGCTACCAAAGACGCTGAACGAAGCAAGGAATACCAACAGCAACTTGTTCAGGATGCTCTCGAGAAAGCGCAGGAGGCAAGCCAGGCGAAGACTGAATTCCTCTCCCGCATGAGCCACGACATCAGAACACCGATGAATGCTGTTATCAATCTGACGGATCTGGCACTGCAAGAGCCAATATCCGACACTGTGCGCGAATATCTGGAGAAGTCGATGGTTTCCAGCAAATTCCTGCTCGGACTGATCAACGATATTCTGGATATGAGCCGTATCGAAAGCGGTACCATGGTAATGAAGAAAGAGAATCTGACCCGTACGGAATTTCTCAATGCGGTAGAGACTGTAGTTATGCCGCTTGTGAGGCAGAAGAACATCAACTTCCACGGCGAGCTTAATCCAGGAGAATATACTATTTCCGTGGATAAGTTACGCTTCTATCAGATTTTCTTTAACCTGCTTTCAAATGCGGTTAAATTCACGCCGGAGGGCGGAGATGTATGGTTCACGGTTGAGAACCTCGAAGTAGAAAATGACAAGCTTAGAATTAGATTCAGCGTGCGCGACAACGGCATCGGTATGAGCGAGGAATTCCAGGAGCATCTGTTTGAGCCTTTCGCACAGGAGCATTCTGAACTTAGCGCCAAGACAACAGGAACAGGACTTGGCCTTCCAATCGTAAAAAGCCTTGTTGATGCTATGGATGGTACGATTTCGGTTAAGAGCAAGCTCGGAGAGGGTACGGAAATCAGCGTGGTAATGGACGTTGATATAGTGGCAAGAGCAGAGCTCCTGCCATCAAAAACATATGCAAGTGCAACTGCAACAGAATCCGCGCCTGCTTCAGTAGATTCAGCGCCTGCTTCCGCTGTAGATTCAGATTCGACATCAGCACCAGCTTCAACATCTGCATCTACATCTGCATCTG
>CAVAIH010000153.1:0-2376 GCA_963588675.1 Sphaerochaetaceae bacterium
GCGAAAAACTTACATTCGCGGCGTGGGCGCACCGGGCCGGGTGCGATGTGGCAAAAAATCTGCGATTGCGTGCGCTCGACAGGTTTGCGCGCCGCGCCGTGGCAAAAAATGAACGATTGCGTGCGATGATGGGCTGCTTTCCGTGCCCAAAACCTCGATTTCGCCTCTCAAGACCATGCGCCGGAGCCATTCGGAGGCGATTCACGCGAATTCCAGCCAGATTCGCCCCTGAGAAAAGTCCTCCAGCGCACACAATCATCGATTTTTTGCCACCGCGCCGGGCCAAAACCATTTGAGCCGCCTCCCAAGCCGCCATAGTCCGAGCCATGCCGTTAACCGAGCAGCGCCATCTCCCCAATCACCCCGTACTTCCCAAGGTGGAAGCACCCAACGAACGCCTGCATGTCCTTCTCTACCGTTAGGTAGAGAAGGTTGACCAGCTGGTCAACCGGCGGATATGGAGGTGGAGCACATGAAAAAGACCGCAACACCAGAAGCGCGCAAGCGCGCGTTAGCCAAGGCTCGAAAGAAGCTCAAATCGACCAAGGTCGCCCTGGCCGACGGCGAGGCCAAAGAACTCTATGTGGACTTCATGGCTAGATACGCCCAAATAGAGGTGGCCTATAAGTCGCTACTTGCCGATTACCTCGAGGCCCGTGGCAAGAAGACGCCAGTAGAGGAGCTAAAGGTCGAGTGGGAACAAGTTCAATCCGTGCTGTCCTATTTCTCCATCGATCTCGGCGATGACGCCAAGCAAATCTTCAACGGCCGACAGAAAACCGGCGCGCGATATGCCAGGGGCCTTCGCAACAGTCTCGCACATTCGCCAAATGAGACGGCAATTAACGAGCTGAGAGACAAGAAAAGCTCCTTCGAAGCTTCTATGAACACGTTCGAAGAAGCTCTCGGCGCAAACACAACCAGAGAAAGCGAAGGCGAATAATGCCTTATACGAAGACACTCTATGTCCTAAGCGACGAACATGGAGCTCCAGTGGTAGCAGCTCCCGCATGCCCTGACAAATTCAAAGTTAATTGGCTACATAAGTGGTTTGAAGATGCATGCGACGAGGGAAGATTTGAGCAGATCGGCCTTTCGAGGGACCTCGAACCAAGACTCAACAGTGCCCTATTACGTTCGAAACACAACATTAAGGACACTACATACGGCTTTGACAAGGCATCTCAAGACTACCCTCTGGCCATCGCTTTTTTCGACAGCTATCCCGATGAGATAGGGGCCGCCATATACAAGGCAAAGTGGAAGCTTTCCAAAGGCGACTATCAACTTGGCTCAGAAGAATTCAATTGCTTCATTCGCAAAGCGATCGACCTGGCCATTCTCAGTTGCCGAGTGTGCTGGAAAGGAGTGGTGAACTACAAAGGCACTAGGATGTTCAACCGAACCGACTCAATGAAGGATTTTGATTCTCTTAGAGATCGCAATCAAAAATATGTTTCTAAATCACACGTCAAATGTGATAGGGCAAAGTCAAGGGCAGAGATAACCTTTGAAAGCGGTGAGACCTTCGTCGAGACGGAGTGGGATGCTTTTATAGAGAAAAATCTCTGGAATCGCGAGGATAAACTAGCGCCCTTTTGCGTAAAGCCAAGTCACAGAGGGTCGCGTGAGGTCTTTGAGCAAGAAGAGATACCCCAGATTAACTTCTATCTATCTGGCAACATCGACCTGTCGGATTACTTCGAAAAGAAGGTCAGCTCAGAATTAGAGAGCTATAGAAAAATTCAGGCCCCGAGAGATAGCGAGCTGCCCCCTGAGCTAAAGGCTAGCGTGCAAGCCGAGCTGGAGGCAAGTCTTGAAAAGCTCCACCGTCCAATTGAGGGCTACTCGTACCCGAATTCCGGTGGCGCATCTGGCTCGTGGGTCGAGGCCCAAAAGAAGGCCAACCAAGAAGCCGCCGACAAGACAATGGCTTATCTACTCTCATGCCAGCCGGCCCCACATGGCAGATGTCCACACGACAACTGGCCTTTGGAAAAGCGTGGCGTAGGCCTCAGCGCCGGCAAGGCCGCAGTAGGAGGGGCGCTTCTTGGCCCCGTTGGCGCGGTGATCGGCGCATCAATGGGCAAGACGCAGTACTACTGCCCACACTGTGGATACGTGAGATAGCAACCAATAGCGGGGCTCGTCACTTGCCGGGCCCCGCTTTGTTTCTGAACTGCCGCATCGCGTCCGCGGCCAACTGCCGCGGCGGCGCTGCTAGCACACAAAAAAGAGCCCGCGCGGGGCGGGCTCCGGAGGGCAACGCATGCTGTTGGCAACGCGGTCGCACGGGCCGCAGCGCTCGCACGCTTGGCGTTGCCGGCGGAAGACTCGTCGCAAGCGATCCGTACGCCCGGCGAGTCGCCAACGACC
>CAVAIH010000154.1:0-2317 GCA_963588675.1 Sphaerochaetaceae bacterium
CACAAATGAATATTTGAATCAATTGATTAGCGATGTGGAGGATTGACCGAGTGGCTAAGGAGCCTGATTGGAAATCAGGTAAGGTGTAACAGCCCCGTGGGTTCGAGTCCCATGTCCTCCGCCAACAATAAGGTATCAGCTTTTGATAGAAAGGCTGATACCTTATTTCTTTGCTTGAAAATGGCTAGAAGCCTTTCTGGATTGGTTCGGAAGTGAGCCTCTCTTGGCTCACTTCCGTTCGTTTTTGCAATTTTCATGCTCTGTCGGTGGTTTTTCTAATCTTCACATTCAGGATTCCGTTCGTTTTTGGCTTTTTCGCTTCTTGTCGGCGAATTTTTCGACCTTCACATTTGAGTTTCCGTTCGTTTTTGCAATTTTCACGCTCTGTCGGTGAAATCTGAACCAGGGGAGTTCATCACTCTATTCGATTTTCGCCGACAGAAGCGATTTTTCTCAAAAACGAACGGAATTATTTTTTTGACATCTTCGAAAATCGCCGACAGAGCCGATTTTCCTCAAAAACGAACGGAAAGATTTTTTTGATGCCTCTGAAAATCACCGACAGAAGCGATTTTTCTCAAAAACGAACGGAAACAGATTCGCTTGTCCGAATCAATCCGCGAATCCGTCCTCAAATCAACCCACATAGAACCAGTGGAGAGCCTTTATTTTCAAGTGTGAAAGGACCGCGCAAACACAATTCGTTGCATCGCCTATAGAGGATGGGGATTCCTTGCCAGCAAGGTATAAGGACGATTTCGTGATTAAAGGCGGAATACTCGTGACGGCGATGGTCGGTGTGGCCCTCAGATCCACAATGGACATCGATACGAGCATTACAAATCAGAATATTTCCGAAGAGCTTGCGGCTGCATTGAATCCTGCTATTCTGCTTTGCGGAGGACCAGGCTGGGCATATGCTGGCAAGGCATTGGATGCTTTTGATCAGATGTCAGAGGACAAGTAGAATACAAGCAATAACATAATCACAATACAAGTAATAACATAATCAAAATAACATAATCACAATACATTATTACAGAAATACAATTTTGAAGTTGCATAAAGGGAGAGGCTGTATCGAACAACGATACAGCCTCTTTCAACTGCATTTGCTTCTGGGAAGTGAAAAATTTTAAGAAATAATGCAAAAGGTCGCCTCGTCGGCGACCTTTTCTCGTTTCGAAGATTGTAGAGTATTGTCGAAAGCTGAAGAAAGCGCATCCGCAGGTTGCATGTATAGCGGTAACCCCAGCGAGGTACAGAACGGATAGTACATATTGCAATGGAGTGTAAGGGATAAGGTAAGCAAATGAAATATACAGAATACCGTGAAAAGATTAAAGACGTTGAACCGCCTAAAGAGATGGAAATTCATATAGCAATTATGTGGCTCCATCCAGAGACGCTTCCTGTTGGAATTGTTACAATAGGAGATAAGGATCTTGAGGTCGTAAAAATTCCTGAAGAAATAGAGAACAAGTATAATAATATTGTGCCTGTTATTGGGATTTCCAATATAGCTTTTGCGGGGAATGAAAAAATAACCGATATTGTTCTGCCTGCAACTATCGACAAATTTCCTTCAAGAGCATTTGCGGGGTGTACTAATCTCAGGAATATTACGATTCCTAGAAATATAAAGTTGATTAAAGAAGGAACTTTTGCGGGCTGTAATAAGCTTGAGAATGTGTTTTACGAGGGAACACCGGAAGATTGGAAGCAGATAGAGATTGTTAATGCGAAGCACGAGGTGGAATTCGGGTCATTAACACCCGGCACCCCAGTTCAGTCAATAGTGAATGAAAGGGATGTTCATATTCCAGGTAATGAAGCACTTTTCTCCGCAAATATTCATTATAGGTGTGAATTAGCAACAAAAGATATGACATTTAAAATAACGTCACAGGGCAAGGATATTACCGATTATTTCAGAGTGAAGAGCGGGCAATGATAGGTCAGACGAGACGTAGTAGAAGATAGTAAACAAGAGGCTGTATCGGATAACGATACAGCCTCTTTCTTCTGCATAAGCTTCTGGGAAGTGAAAAAAATCGGGCCATCAAATAATCTTGGGGTTCAACCCCAAAAGAAATTGAAGACCCTGCGCTTGGGGCGCGCGGTTTTTGCAAAAGTAGTGAAAATCGGCCTCGAATCCCGCGATTTTCACTATCGATTCAAATCCCAAGCCCGCCTCGAGCCGCCCTGAGTCGCTTCGGCACGCGCTGGGCTTGGGCTCAGTAGTGAAAATCGGTCCCGAACCCCGCGATTTTCACTATCGATTCAAATCCCAAGCCCGCCTCGAGCCGCCCTGAGT
>CAVAIH010000155.1:0-2268 GCA_963588675.1 Sphaerochaetaceae bacterium
GTTCCGTTAGGAATGGTAACGGTTACTTCCTTTGTGTTGCTTGAGTCGACTGGCCCAAGACCGATTGTATATACTGCAACACCGCCGACTAAGACAAGAGCGACGGCAAGTATGATCACGATTAGTTTCATGTTCATGCGCGACTTTTTGTTCGTGCGTTGCTTTTTCTTCATATATAATCCTCCTCTTTTGTAACTACAATATTATATCTTATTCGTCAATAGATATGAATGTAGATTTAGTGTATAATTCGAATATGAATGCAAAAAACAGCAAGAAAAATCTCGTAATAGGAATTCTGGCGCACGTGGACGCGGGCAAAACAACGCTGAGCGAGGCCCTGCTCTTTGCGTGCGGGGCAATTAAAAAATTCGGCCGTGTGGACCACAGGGATTCCTTCCTCGATACTGATGCGCAGGAGAGGGAAAGGGGCATTACCATTTTCGCAAAACAGGCGCTCTTTGAGACGGAGTCCGCAAATTGGACCTTGCTCGATACTCCGGGACATGTGGATTTTTCGGCTGAGATGGAGAGAACCCTGCGGGTTCTCGACCTATCTATTACAATCGTAGACGCCCGAACGGGCGTCACCGATCACAGCCTTGCCCTTTGGGAACTGCAACAAGCGTATAAGCTACCTGGAATAATCTGGATCAACAAGATGGACCTTCAGGCAGTTGATTACGAAGCGCTGTATAAGAATATCCGAGATAGCTTTGGCGACTGCTGTATAGATATGAACCTAAGCAAGGAAGAGCTTTACGAAGAAATAGCCCTGCAGGATGAGAGGCTCCTTGCCGAACTTCTCGAAACAGGCAAGATTAGCGACGCCAGCATGGCCCTTGCGATTAAGGAGAGAAAATTTTACCCTTGCTTCTTCGGCTCGGCTCTCAAGCAGGACGGCATAGACCAGCTCACTGAGATGCTCGAACTTGTGGCAGGCTCGGATGCCTTTGTGTCGGGCGGTCACGCAGAGCGTCGAACAGAGCAAAGGGCAGACGACCAAGGCGCAGACCAAAGCCCAAGCCAAAGCCCAAGCCAAGGCACAGACCAAAGCACCGCCGAGACGGGAAACACCTTCGGCGCAATCGTATACAAAATTTCAAGGGACGAGAAGGGGAACAGACTTTCTCATATGAAGCTCACAAGCGGAACGCTTAAGCCTAAGGATGTGATACTGACAGGCGAGGAAGCTGAGAAGGTCAATCAGATTCGCGTTTACAACGGCGGTAAGGCGCATAATATTGACGAGGCTGAGCCAGGAATGGTGGTGGCTGTCAGCGGTCTTGAGGACACATATGCGGGACAGAGCCTTGGAATCGAGCCTGCGGGCAGACTGAGCGCACTTGAGATAGGAAGGCTTTGCAAGCTGAGCTATCCTGCGGGCACAAATGAATTCAAATTCATAAGACAGCTTGCGGAGCTTGAAGAGGAGCTACCGGAGCTTCAACTCTATGTCGAAGAAAGCGAATACGAGGCAAGCTCCGAAGGCTCTGAGAGTGGCAAGCTCGTGCTACTTCGAATAATGGGCACCGTGCAGAACGAAGTTATCATAGCGATTTTGCGAGATCGCTTCGGCGTCAATGCAGTAATCGCGGACTACGTCCCCGTGGAAATCGAGATCCCCGAAGAAGAGGATGAAGAGGAGGAAGTAGACGACAGGCCCGACCTCAACGCTCGCTGGCTTTCCTCGGGAAATGCCGGAGGACCGGGCGCAGGTGACGACGAGGAACTGCGCAGGATTTTTGAGAGAACCTACGGAAGACAGCCTAAGAAATTGTACAAGTCGGCGGAGGTGCTCGAGACAGCGAAAACAAGCAAGAAGAAGGAGCCTTTGGCCGAATATTTACTGGTTGACGGCTATAATATAATATATGCTTGGGATGACTTAAAGGAGCTTGCAAATACGAACATCGGCTCTGCAAGAGACGCCCTCATCGATATGCTTTGCAATTATCGCTCGTGGACAAGCGCGGAGATCGTGCTGGTCTTCGACGCATATAAAATAAAAGGCGGACATCGGAAAACCGAAAGGCACGGCAACATCTATGTTGTCTATACCGAGGAGGCGGAGTCGGCGGACACGTATATCGAGAAGTTGTCCTATGGAATGAAGAAGAGATACAAGGTCAAGGTTGCGACCTCGGATTATGCGGAGCAGATAATCGCTCTTGGAAATAACGCACAGCCTATTTGGGCGTCGGATTTTCGAATGGAGATCGACAGGGTTAATCAGGAGATAAGCGATTGGATCAAGAAGCATAATAT
>CAVAIH010000156.1:0-2215 GCA_963588675.1 Sphaerochaetaceae bacterium
TACCTTTACTTACTGCTGAGCACGACACATACTGATTGCAGGGTCTTTGACGACGCCTGTGCTTAGCGATTGAACCACTTCTGCTACTTAGCGCGACACATGTTGCCTGAAGGATCTTTGACGACGCCCGTGCTTAGTGATTGAGCGAAGGCTTGCCCTTCGCGAAGAGCTTAGCATCAGCTACGTCGGCAACGAAGCGAGAGCGTGCCGGCAAGCACCCTGAGTCGCGCGATACTACGTCACCAAGAAGCCTTTAAGACAAAACAGAGAGTGTGATTGCTCACACTCTCCTTTATCGTCTTGTATTACAGTCTATGTAAGATAGACTATCTATTGAACTATCCTCTCTTGCTTGCAAGCGTTGTAGCTGTAAAAGCACCACCGCCTACTAAGAGCAGAGCCAGCCAGAGGAACATATTGCTGTTATCGCCAGTCTTTGGAGATTCGCCCTTCTGCTCGAGAAGCTGTACATCCTTATATTCGGTGAAGTAGTCTCCGTGTTCTTTGTCCTGAACCTTTGCGAAAACATTGAACGACTTCTCGCCTACTGCGTAGTACTTCTTTTCAACTGTCGCTGTGTATGTATTTCCCTTCTCCAGCGGGATTAAGCCACCTCCCGATTTCTCGAAATTGTATCCTACTCCGGCAAATGTGTAATTTGCAGGAACATCGAAGCTGAATGTGTAATCAAGATTGTTGAAGATCTTGTCAGAGCCCTTGATCTCTATAATAGGTCCATCTGCAATGCTTCTCTCTTCGTTACAGCCTTCTCTAACGCACTTCCAGACATTTCCCTTCTTCACGAACGAGTGTCCGAGCTTCTCGATAGTGCCACCGCAGACTGTGCAGGTAGCACCCTCAGTACAAGTTGGCTGATCTGTGCTGTCAATGTGGCAGCAAGTATCCCAGCCAGCATAGACAGTAATGGCATCTCCTGTTACCGAATTACCGAAGGTAAACTCTTCTGTCAAACCTGCGTCCTTGTACCAGCCCTTGAAGACACAGCCTTTCTTGGTAGGATCTGTAGGTTTAGTTGTCTTCTGTCCTCTGATTACTCTAGCAGGGGTAACAGCCGATCCGTCATTGGTATTATATATGACAGAATAAGCGCTGTCCTGAACCTTGTCATAATTGAAATTGATTGTTCCATAGAATATACCACCGCTTACTGTCGCACCAGCATTCTCGTAGTTAGTCGTAACAGTGCAGTTAAATGTACCGTCGGTTATTTTTCCAGCACTGGCATCTACATAGCTAGTATTACTGAATGTGCCACCGCTTATTTCTGCATCTGCGGATTTCATCCTAACTATATTGTTATAGGCACCGCCAGTTATCTTGCCACTTCCTTCGTTGTTAACGTTACAGCCAAATACTGTAGGTTTTTCACAACCTGTGCTTACCGTTATTGTTCCGGAGTTATATGATTCTTCTCCCTGGTAAGTAGACACAGTTCCGCCGTCGGCAAACATGGTGCCGCTGTTTACTATTACTTTGTTCGACGAGCTACCCGAATTGGAGACATCGCCACCTTTCATATTGAAAGTTCCGCTGTTCTCAAGACCGTTATTTATAGTGCCAGCATTCATATTAAATGTTCCTGTGTTCTTTAGGCCTTTATCTAAAGTCCCGGCATTCAGAGTCAACGTGCCTTTGTTTTCTACGTGGCCTTTGATGATGCTAAGGGTATCAACCATAACGATTGTGCCGTCGCTTGTAATTATGCCTTTCTTGTCTGCGCTTGAGTCATTGATTGTGAGATTGACTCCTTGCGCAATCACCAGTTGTGTGCCAGTCGTGTGAGCGTCAAAACGAATTGCTTTGCCATTGAGGTCTATTGTCGTATCCTTAGCGACTGTGATGTCGCCACCTGTAACAGCGATATTATTCCCCAGCTCTATCGCCCCCCCACTTTGCAGAGCGTTGCGTAAGCTGGTCTCATCATTAACAGTTGTTGGTGTTGTCTCTGCCCACGCGGAGACTGTCATTGAGCCAAGTACCAGAAGCATGGCCAGGACAGTAGCGAGTATTCCTTTCTTCTTCATCATCTTCATTTCTTCAATTCTCCATTTCTCCGAAATTATAGATTTGTCCGCTTTTATATTATATCTATCTCTATCTCCAATCGACGGCGGACACATCGAGAGGATCTATTGTTGATATACTTTTGTTATTTGTTATTACTTGTTGTTACTTGTTGTTACTTGTTGTTACT
>CAVAIH010000157.1:0-2196 GCA_963588675.1 Sphaerochaetaceae bacterium
GGCGACCAAATCGAGCTATATACATATCTGCAGGTCAAGGAGGACGGCATGTCGCTTTATGGCTTCGAGAACGCAGACGGGCTCAGGCTCTTCGAACTTCTGATCACAGTTAACGGAGTAGGCCCAAAGGCTGGTCTTGCGATAATGTCGCTTGGAAGCCCTAATCAGATCAGAGCTATGATTTCTGCGGGTGATGCGCCTGCGATTTCAAGGGCTCAGGGCATAGGCAAGAAAACCGCGGAGAGGTTGATACTTGAGCTCTCAGAGAAAGTCAACGTTCTTCCTTTCGATGGTGCGGACGCATTTATTCCGGAGACTCCTGTGAATATAATAAGCGGAGAGAAATCCGAGGCCCTTCTTGCCTTGACTACCCTTGGTTATACCAAGAAAGAGGCAGAGACGGCACTTTCACATATTGAAGATACAGATCTTAGCGCCGAGCAGTATATCAAGAAAGCGCTTAAATATCTGCTTTAAGGATTAAGAGGTGAAGGATGGAAGACAGAATTACACAGGCCGAGGTTAAGCCATACGAGCTTGGAGGCGAGCTTACACTAAGACCGCAATATCTAAGCGAATACTGTGGCCAATCGGCAACCAAGGACAATTTATCAATATATATTGAAGCTGCTAAGCACAGGAACGAGCCTCTTGATCACGTGCTTTTCTACGGACCTCCGGGACTTGGCAAAACAACTTTGGCAGGCATTATCGCAAATGAGCTTGGCGTGGACATCAAGATTACATCAGGGCCTGCAATTAGCAGAGCAGGAGACCTTGCAGCAATTCTCACGAATCTAAATGACGGCGACGTGCTTTTCATCGACGAAATTCACAGAATGAATCGCTCCGTAGAAGAGGTGCTGTATTCTGCGATGGAGGATTACGCACTCGACATTATTATCGGCAAAGGACCAGCCGCTCGCTCGCTTCGAATAGATATCGCAAAATTCACTCTTATAGGTGCTACGACAAGGGCTGGTAGCCTATCTGCTCCTCTAAGAGACCGCTTCGGCATAGTATCTAAGTTCGAATTTTATACGGTTGACGAGATCAAAGAAATTCTAAGGCGCTCGGCTCATGTTCTCGGAATTGATATAGATGAAGAGAGCCTTACAGAGCTTGCGACAAGGTCAAGAGGAACGCCTCGAATCGGCAACAGGCTCCTCAAGAGAGTGAGGGATTTCTCGGAGGTTATTTCCGATGGAAATATAGATATAGCAATCACCAACAAGGCACTCGATGCGCTTGGCGTGGACAAGTTGGGCCTTGAGAAGCTCGATAGGGACATACTCGGAACTATTATAAAAAGCTTCGCTGGTGGGCCTGTCGGCATCGATACGGTTGCGAGCGCAATAGGCGAAGAGAAAGTTACGATCGAGGATGCAAACGAGCCTTATCTCATACAGGCGGGCCTCCTTTACAGGACGCAGAAGGGAAGAGTTGCTTCCAAATCGGCCTATGAGCATCTCGGGCTCATGAGCCTTTACAAAGACAAAGATGATTTTACCAGAAAAGAGGATGAATAATTGAAATTAGAAGATTTCGACTACGAGCTTCCTAAGGAGCTGATTGCACAGACTCCGGCAGAGCAAAGAGATTCGTGCAGATTGATGGTGCTTGACAGAAAGGATGGGACCATCGAGCACAGGCATTTCTATGATATCAAGGATTATCTCAAGGAGGGCGACTGCCTTGTCCTTAATGATTCAAGGGTAATTCCTGCAAGGCTATATGGAACAAAAGAGGGAACAGGAGCTCATATCGAGCTTCTTCTCATAAAGCGAATTAAAGGCGATTTGTGGGAATCTTTGGTTAAACCGGGGAAAAGACTACACGATGGAGATACCGTCGTCCTGTGCGAAAATAAGCCCTTTAAAGCGCATATTGAGGGCATCTGTGATGAAGCAAACGGAACAAGGCTGATTCGCTTCGAATATGAAGGAATTTTCATGGAAAGGCTCGAGGAAATAGGCTGTATGCCTCTTCCTCCATATATCACAAGAAAAGCTGAGGCCGAAGACAAGGAGATGTATCAGACCGTATATAGCAGGATTGACGGCTCGGTTGCAGCGCCTACCGCAGGGCTTCATTTCACCAAGGAACTCCTATCTGAGATTGAGCAAATGGGTGTCAAGATAGCTTATGTAACTTTGCATGTGGGCATCGGAACATTCAGACCTGTAAAGGTTGAGA
>CAVAIH010000158.1:0-2156 GCA_963588675.1 Sphaerochaetaceae bacterium
AAATTTAATTGGGGAGAGAATCATTGAGAGTTGACAAATTTCTTAAAAATTCGAGAATTATCAAAAGGCGCACAGTCGCTAAAGATGCCTGCGAGCAGGGGCGCGTCGAGGTTAACGGAAAAGTAGCCAAGCCCGGCCTCGAACTCAAAATCGGTGATGAAATTAAAATAAGCTTCGGCACCAATGTGCTGAAGCTTAGAGTTAAGGCTTTGACCGAATCCTGCCGTAAGGAAGATGCGGAAGGAATGTATGAGATTATTTAGGCCTTTTATTTTCTTTCAGTATAGGCCTTCTTAATTGCCTCGTTCGAGAGCTTGATGATGACCGCCATAATAGGAATTGCCACGAGCTCCTTTATGGCCCTGCTTGCCAGGAGCACGGTATACTCACTGCTGATGAAGAATGTTAACCAGTACGTGTTCAGAAGAAGGTTAACAAGAAGGCATACGAGCGCACAGGAAATGAAGCTCCTTGCCCAGGTAATCTCTTTTTTGTACAAAAACAATCCGAAAATCAGTCCCGTAAGGAAGGCCGAAACGGTAAAACCAGGGAAGAAAGCTCCGGTTGGGAATATAATCGCACCAAGCACATCGGCTATGGCCGACGCAATCCCAGCCCATATAGGCCCGAACAGAATTGCAAGCACTGCAATAGGTATGAAGCCGAAGCCGATTCTGAGAAAAGCCAGATTAATCGAAAGAAGCTTAGACAGGACGACCGCCAGCGCAATCAGCAGGGCAGTGATGATGATTTTCTCCAAGCTTATATATCCGCCACCGCGCTTGCCCTTACCATTGCCTATGCTATTGCTATTGCTATTGCTATTGCTGTTGCTTACGTCATTGGTATCGCTAATGCTGTTGATACTATTATTAATATTGTTGTTATTATTGTTGTTTTCTGCCATTTTGTGTAAACCGATTTCCTTGTTAAGCTTTCCTTCTCGAATTTTCTTTCTAAGTTTTCTGCCTTAGGTTTTCTACCTTAAGTTTTGCTATTAAGTTAAGTTCCAAATAGCATGCTTAAATAGAATAACACATTTTTGCCTTGTAATAAACTCGCAATGTTAAATTTAAGCAGATTACCTTTCTGTAATCTTCTTTTAATTCTTCCTATAAGCTTCATGTAACCTTTTATAAAGTTCCGTCCTGAACGACTTTTACCATTTTTTCTAGAATTTTCTCTTGCATAATCCCCAAATTTCAGTCCGCCCAATCCACACCCCAATCCGCCAAATGCGCCTCAATCCGCCCAAAACAACTTTTTCTCCTGCCACTAAATCTTCTGCTAACAGGAAACATTGTATCGAATAATGTCGAACAATGTCGAGAAATGTCGAATATTGTCGAATTTTGTCGAATACTGTCGATTAATGTCGAATTTTCTCGAAAATTCTCGAAAATTATTGATTGAATTCTCCTTATATATATATGTAGAATGAGCATACTCGCTCGTTAAAGCTCAATGCAAATTAGAAGGAGGATGCAATCATGAATACAAATGAGAGAAATTTAGGCGAGACAATGATAAATATTATTACCGGCTCAAGAATAACAAGAGTGAAGCTGTCGGACATTGAGGTGGTTGAGCAGGAGGGCCGTAAGTTGCACATTATGACAGCGAAGGAAGATTATCCGTGCTACGCAAGTATTGAAAGCGTTAAGGATCAGCTTCTGCTGGAGGAGAATTTCTACCAGCCGATGAAGAAGCTTATAATCAACTTCTCGAAGATCAAGGAGATCGTTGACGGAGAAATCATATTTGTTTCGGGTTCATCCTTGTGCATGGGGCGCAACACCTTCATCGAGACAAGAAAGGCCTTCAAGGACTATATCAGGTCGTATCCAGGAATGATGTCTGCGGGAGGCGGAATGAACTTTTCCGAGAGGAAGAAGCGCTAGAAATATGGCGAGCGTTCAGTCACTATATAACATCATACTCACTCGAATAAACGCAGGACGCACGCGAGCGAAATGATGCGAAAAAACGCTAGAAAGCTTGTCAAGAAAACGCTAGAAAGCTTGTCAATAAAACGTGAAAAAACTTCCAAAAAACGGGACAAAAAAACATAAATATCTATTGACAAGAAGTCGGTAGGTGGCTATAATAAAAAAGCTGTCGCGAGTTTTGACTAGCACAGCAGAACCTTGAAAACT
>CAVAIH010000159.1:0-2126 GCA_963588675.1 Sphaerochaetaceae bacterium
TCATTAGGAATAGTATGAGAAGGCTATGCCTTCTATCGATCGCGAAAAAATAACATGGAGGAAGAAATGAAAAAGAAACTATTTTCGATTATCATGTGCGCTCTCATGGTAATGTGCCTCATGCCAAGCATGGCATTCGCAGATAATAATGATGTTATTAGAATTTCTACAGCTGAAGAATTGGCAAAAATCGGCGTAGACAATGATTACCCATTATCAGGGAACTACGAGCTTACGAGTGATATAACATTGAGCGGGAACTGGACGCCAATTGGGAAAGGAACGAGAAGCGGAAACGGATACACATCAACTTCAACACCTTTTACTGGCACATTCGACGGTAAAGAACATACAATTTCAGGATTGACAATTACTTCGGTTGCTGAAGGAACAAGCGTAGACTATGCACTTGGGCTCTTTGGCATTGTTTCTGATGGTACAGTAAAGAATCTGAATTTGTCAAATGTGAATGTAAACGTATCTACCAGTGAACTTTCCGGCGGAGCGGTTGGTCTGCTTGTAAATGGCGGAACAATAGATAATGTTTCTGTGAGCGGAACAGTAACTGCAACTGAAGCCAGCGGAGGTATCGTCGGCAGAATGCTCGCAAGCGGAACAATTTCTAACTGCACTAACAATGCAACAGTAAGTGGCACTAAGAAAAATGTCGGAGGTATCGTCGGAGCAGCATATTATACTGCAACTGGTAAGGTGATGACCATATCTAATTGTACTAACAATGGTGCAATTAGTGGTACAAAAATAGCAATTGGCGGTATTGCTGGACTTTCTGCAGCAAATGTCAAGGATTGCGTAAATAATGGAAGTGTAACTGGTAATAACGAAAGCGTCGGCGGAATTGTCGGTGATCAGTACATGTACGGAACGATTGAAGGATGCGTTAATAAAGGCGTCATAAAAAATAATGGCAGTGGTTATGCTACAGGAGGAATAATTGGTTGGGTGCGCTATCCAGGCAATGCAACAAATTATCCTTTGTCCGAAAAGATTATTGTAAAGAATAATACGAATTATGGAAGTATCGAAGGCGGTAACGATGGCGGTGGTATCATAGGAACGCTGTATAATGCTGGCGAGGTGACAGGCAACATCAATCTCGCGGATTCTATCTCAGGAGCAAAATTTGTAGCAGGTATTGTTGGAAACGTTCAGGCAACGGAAACACCATATAAGACTGAACTTAAGCAAGCAATTACTGTCACGGGAAATGCGACATCAACTGATATCAATAACATAAAAGCTACTGGAGATGTGAAATGCGTTGACGCGATTGCTTATAATAACCCTGGCGAAGTAGAGGGTGTTAATATAACAAACAATACAATTTATGCAGCAAGCATCGGAAAGGATGATAACAAGCAAGGCTACACGACTCTGCAGTCTGCAGTTGACGCTGTAAAGAATGGCGAAACAATCAAGCTTTACAAGGATGGAGAGAAAGCTGTTGTAAAGCGTACTGTTTCCTTCAAAGTTGATCCATCATACACTGACAAAGAAAGCGGTGAGACAAAGAGCTACAATTACACAATCACTCTCGGTGATAACTGCACACGCAAAGATACTGGCAACGAGAATGAGTGGAATATCACTTACACTGCACCTGTAAGCAAGAAGTCCCCTAACACAGGCGACAACAGCGAGCTTGGACTCTTCGCAGTAGCAGGACTCATCTCCGCAGTAGGAGTTGCATTTGTACTGAGAAGAAAGCACAGCATGTAGTTAGCAATTAGCAATAAGCTACATGCAGGCGAATAAGCAGCAAGCCTAAGAGATAGGCAACAAGTTGCGCAAGCACAAATCTTAATAAATTTAAATAAAGGCGCCCGCCATTTGGGCGCCTTTTCGCTTGCATAAATCGGTGGTGGTATGATATTGTCAAAGTGGTATTTAGTCAGAATACCGATGGTTTCTACTTTTGGACAACCATCACCACGACAACCATGACAATTAAATAGGGCAAAACTGCCAAAAGGCAGTGACGCAAAGCTATAGGGCCTGAAACTCGCATCTGAGAATCGAGCGACCGCGCGACACGTAATAGTAAGTCGCCAGAAGCAAGAAACGCAGATGACCGGGCATGGCAGCCAGTTGCATAAAGATAATTA
>CAVAIH010000160.1:0-2107 GCA_963588675.1 Sphaerochaetaceae bacterium
GCAATATGGAGGCACAAGATTGATGGCACAATATTGGGAGCAATATGGAGGCACTAAATGGATTCGAACATACAGAAATATATAGCACTGCTGAGTGCAGTGGAGTGTGGTAGCTTCACACGCACTGCGGAGAAGCTTAACTATTCACAGCCTGGCATAAGTCGCATGATCAAAGATATTGAATCGGAATGGGGTGTGACTCTTCTTGAGAGAAATAAAAGCGGTGTCAAGCTTAGTTCCGAAGGCGAAAGGCTCCTGCCTTTTATCAGAAAGCTGTGCTCCGAATACACTGACCTTGCAAATGAGATAGATAACATAACGGGGCTTAAAACAGGCATATTGAAAATCGGCGCGACATCCTGTGTTGCCTCTCAGCTTTTGCCGGACATAATATTGAAATTTGCCGATGAGTATCCTGGAATCACATACGAGGTTAAGACCGGTGATTATTGTGATATAGAGAAATGGATTTCTGAGGGAACGGTGGACTGTGGCTTCATAAGCATCACCAAGGGTGCTATGAGTGGTAGGAATAGCAAAGGTGCTAAAGGTGCTATGGGTGCTATGGGTGCTACGGGTGCTAAGACTGGCAGGAGCGGTACTAGCAAGGATTTCGAAAATTTCGCAGTTCACAGCATTATCAAGGATGAATTGCTTGCTGTTGTGCCCTCAAATCATCCCGACGGCATTCTTCCGCTTGAAGCATTTAACGGAGCGGATTTCCTTCTTCCAGATAACGATGTCAACGCAGAAATAAGCGAATATATTAAGGCAAATAAGCTTCAGCCTAATATTCGTTTCACAAGCTGGGACGACGGAGCAATCCTCGCTCTTGTCGAGGCCGGCTTCGGAATTTCGATTATGCCAGAGCTTAATGTGAGACGCAATGCATACAATATTAAGACACTGCATTTAGAAAAGCCTGCGTTCAGGGAAATTGCACTTGCACATCGTTCTGACCGCGCAGTGCCCGCGGTTGTGCGAGAATTTGCAAAATATACCACTTAAAGCAATAGAATTGAAATAAGCCACCCCTTTGCGGAGCGGCTTATTTTCTATCTTCACATTTGAAATTCCGTTCGTTTTTGACTTTTTTCAGCTCTGTCGGTGATTTTCAAAATGTTCACATTTGAGATTCCGTTCGTTTTTGCGATTTTCACGCTCTGTCGGTGATTTTCAAAATGTTCACATTTGAGATTCCGTTCGTTTTTGCAATTTCTTCTTTCTGTCGGTGATTTTATTTCTCTCCGCAGGCAGACCAGTGGTGAGATTTCACCGACAGAGGCATTTTTTATCAAAAACGAACGGAAAAATTTTTTTGACGTCTCTGAAAATCGCCGACAAAGGCATTTTTTCTCAAAAACGAACGGAATGTTTTTTTCGCCTCCTCTGAAATTCGCCGACAGGAACGTTTTTTCTCAAAAACGAACGGAATCAGATTTGAATCTCAGAATCAACTCCAGAAAAAGCGAGGCCCACATGGGTCTCGCTTCTATTAGGCAATCTCGGCAAAAGAAAATAGTCGCCACAACCAAGTAAGCGACTATATCTTTAGTGTTTATTTGGGCTAACCGTCTATCGGTAGCACTCTATTTATTGTTATTCTACAACCTGTTGTTGCTGAAGTCAATATCTCCGCTTCTTAATCGGCTTCATCAGCTTGGCGTCAGGATGCTCGTCCATATACTCCATCAGCATTATATATAGGTCATCGCTGACATCATCTGTGATATCTTTGTAGTCAAGTTCCATTTCCAGTGTCCACTCAAATGATTCTGGATTACTCGTGTAAGCCTTCTGCATCTCCTTGTTAGGCCAGGATCCAAGCTTCAGCTGAAAGCTGGTGCTATTGTAATCGGCATTTGCATCATTGCTCATCAGGACCCAGATATTATCACCCGACTTCCAGCTGACAATGCCCTTATGCGGATGCCTGTTGTTGTAGTCTTCCTTGAGTTCTTTCCTTCTGTCTGCGTTCATGGCAGGTCTCCTTCTATTTTCTATCGAATATCATAATGTCTTAAATCGGAACATTACATGTTTAAATTACCAGTAAACAATTAAAAAACACCTACTATCGAACTTTCAGTTCAGAACTTGTAGGTGT
>CAVAIH010000161.1:0-2104 GCA_963588675.1 Sphaerochaetaceae bacterium
ATGGAAATACTTTCTGATGACAAGAAATATCTGAAGATTTTCACAGAGCATGACGGAATCTCTGCCTTCATGTCGACGAAGCTGAGCGCGCATGAGGGCTGGCCGTATTTTGACGAAGAAGTTTTCAACGCGAATGCGCCAGCAGGATATATCCCAGTCGGACATTGGCAGACGCACGGAACCAACATAATGGTGATCGACACTGCCGAGATAGATAAATACAAGTCAGGTGATACTAGCGCTGAATATGATGCTGAGAACAGCAATGGAAATGGCCTCAAATACGTAGACAGCGACGGTGCGATAACCGACATCAAGGGCGTGCTTTTGACGAGCATGCACGCTGACTGTACTCCGCTTTTCTTCTATGATCCTGTACGCGGTGCAATCGGAATGGTGCACTCAGGATGGAAGGGCACAGCTAAAGAAATCGGAGCCATCACATCGCTTAAGCTCCAAGAGGTCTACGGCTGTGATCCGAAGAACATTTATGTGCATATCGGTCCGTCAATCAGCAAGTGCTGTTTCGAGGTCGACAAGGATGTATTCGACCAGTTCAAGTCGCCATCCTATACCTTTAAGGGCGGAAAATATTATATAGACCTGAAAGAGTACAACCAAAGAATGCTTATAAGAACTGGCATCCCAAGCGCGAACATCACGATTAGCCCGCATTGCACCTGCTGTGAGCCAGAACTTTTTTGCTCATACAGGGCGGATGGCACCAAGCTTCGCATGGGCGCAGGCATCGTATTGCTATAGCACAACATAGAATCGAAGCCAGGCGAACAAGAGCCGAAGCTGGGTCAGAATCGGAAACAGCAGAATACGGATAAGAATAAACACAAGAAGACTAACAAATACGAAGGGGAGGTATTGTGGATATGGATAAAGTTGAACTTGCAGTAGAAAAGCATAGATCGGGTTATAATTGTGCGCAGGCTGTGGCCTGTGCTTTTGCGGATGAGCTCGGAATGGACGAGTCTCTCCTTTACAAAATGGCAGAGGGCTTTGGCGGTGGACTCGGCTGTGCCAAGGGCCAGTGCGGAGCGCTTTCGGGCGCTGTTCTTGTGGCAGGCCTTTTGAATAGCGACGGAGATATAACTAATCCTGGCGGTACGAAGAAGGGAACTGGCGCTAAATCAAGAGAAATACTTACATACTTCAAGGAAAAAGCTCAGGCCGTAATTTGCTACGACATCAAGGGATCAGGCTCGGGCGTTCCGCTGACATCATGCTCTGATTGCATAAGAATCGGAGCTGAAGCAGTTCAGAAGGTGCTTGGCCTGTAACCCGAGAATGAAGTCGGGAAAAGTCGGGGAAGTCGAGACTGAACTCGAGAAAGAAGAGAAGAAAGAAGTTGTAGAGAGGAATTTATCAGGAGATGAAGAGGGAGGAATATAAGAGAGGTCTGCTTGCAATGCTCGGAAGCATGCTGATCTGGGGCGTACTGCCCGCATATTGGCAGGCATTGAGGCCAATCAATTCGTGGGTAATTATTTTGTACAGAATAGTGCTTGTTGCTCTATATGCATTTATTGCTGCCTTTGCCAAATACGGCATGGAAAGAATAATTGCACCGCTTCGTGACAGAAAGACGAGGCGCAAGTATATAGCTGCTGGCGCAATAATTACAGTCAACTGGAGTACATATATTTATACGGTTAATATCGGACAGGTTGTGCAGAGCGCACTCGGCTACTATATTGAGCCTCTCATGATTTGCCTTGTCGGCATTCTCGTATTTAAGGAGTCGGTAACTAAATACAAAGTCACAGCCTTGGTATTAGCGTTTATTTCGGTAGTCATCATAATTATCCACTTCGGAGATGTTCCTAAGCTCGCTCTTCTGATTGCACTTTCGTTCACGATATATACGGCAATCAAGACCTCGGTTGAACAGCCACCTGTAATCTCGATTCTATATGAGACAATTTGGTTCGCACCTTTTGCACTTGTGGCAGTTATTTATCTTGAGGCTAAAGGCATGGGTGCTCTCTCAGTCGCATCGACAGGGCAGTACATAGCTCTTTATGCATGCGGACTTGTAACACTTGTTCCGCTCGGACTTTTTGCGGCAGGCGCACTCAGACTTCCGGTATTC
>CAVAIH010000162.1:0-2086 GCA_963588675.1 Sphaerochaetaceae bacterium
TCCTCAACGCGCTCGACCTCTTCTTGCCAACGGTCGCTCTTGCACAGGCCATCGGCCGCTGGGGGAATTTTTTCAACAGCGAGGCGCACGGAACAGCGACGGATCTTCCATGGGCGATCATCGTAGACGGCCAGAAGGTCCACCCTACTTTTCTCTACGAATCCATATGGTGCTTGCTTCTTTTCATATTGCTAAGCTATATTGATAAGCGGAAGCGCAGTTTCAACGGGCAGATTGCGTGCCTGTACGGAATGCTCTACTCGGTGGAGAGGTTTTTCGTCGAGTGGCTCAGAACCGACAGCCTCATGATAGGGCCTTTCAAGCAAGCCCAGGTTCTAAGCCTTTGCATCATCGTGGCCTGCGCTTTTCTGTATAGATACTTTAGGAAGAAATATCCTTTAGATAATAATTTAGAAAACAATTCAGAGAATAAACAAATTAATAAAGAAAAAAATAAATTAGTAAATTAAAAAATTAAAAGAAATTAACGGAGATCAATTATGAAACTAGGTATTGTCGGACTTCCAAATGTCGGAAAAAGCACACTTTTCAACGCAATCACCAAGGCCGGAGCAGAAGCGGCGAACTACCCTTTCTGCACTATCGAGCCTAACATCGGAGTTGTAACTGTCCCTGACGAGAGAGTTACGAATCTTTCGAACGTATATCATTCAAAGAAAACCATCTATACGACTATTGAATTTTGCGACATTGCGGGGCTCGTTAAGGGTGCCTCCAAAGGCGAGGGTCTTGGCAACAAATTCCTCGGCCACATCCGCGAGGTTGACGCCATAGTTCATGTAGTGCGTTGCTTTGAAGATGGGAACATTGTCCATGTAGACGGAAAGATCGATCCGATTTCCGACATCGAGACGATCAATACGGAGCTGATCATCTCGGACATGGAGGTTCTCGACAGAAGAATCCAGAAGACGATGAAACAGCTTAAAGCCGACAAAAGCGCTCAGACAGAGCTTGATCTTTTGAATCGCATCAACGACTTTATCGCTGAGGGCAAGCCTGCAAGAAATATGGAGCTCGACGATGATGAGAAGGATTTCGTAAAGAGCCTCGATCTTCTTTCGTACAAGCCTGTAATTTATGCAGCAAATATATCAGAGGACGAGATTGCAGACGACGACAACGCATACGTTAAGAAGGTAAAAGAATATGCGGAAGCTGAGGGCTCAGAGGTCGTTGTTATTTGTGCAAAAATCGAGGCCGAGCTGTCCGAGCTTGACGATGAAGAGAAGGCTATGTTCCTTGAGGATCTTGGCATTTCCGAGTCAGGCCTCGACAAGCTGATTAAGTCCTCCTACTCCCTTCTCAATCTCATTTCGTTCATCACTACCGGTGAGGACGAGACAAGAGCTTGGACCATCAAGCGCGGAACTCTTGCGCCAAAGGCTGCAGGAAGAATCCATACGGATTTCGAGAAAGGCTTCATCAGAGCAGAGACCATTGCTTACGATAAGCTGATGGAATGTGACGGCAAAATTTCCACTGCCAAAGAAAAAGGCTGGCTGAGGTCCGAGGGCAAGGACTACGAAGTTAAGGATGGCGACATTTGCCACTTCCTGTTTAACGTGTAATCGTTCGGCAGCCACAAGACTGCGCACCTGCACGACTGAGCTTTCGTAATTAGGCTTGAAGGCTGCCTCAAGAATGAATTTGAAATAAATATGAAGAAATTCGAAAGAGAATACAACATAGAAGAATACAAGGGCGAGGCTTACTCCCACTACTTCGGTGGGCTTAAGCCTTGTGTTTTTGATATAGAAGCGACCGGTCTAAGTCCGAGAACTTGCAAAGTCATCATGACTGCGATGCTCGTCCCTACCGCCAAAGGCGTCAAGATCACCCAGTTCCTCGCCGAGAATCACTACGAAGAAGACAAGGTCCTTACAGCGACCATGGATTTTCTTGCGAGCGAAGGAATCGATTATCTGATCACCTACAATGGAACGACCTACGACATTCCTTTTGTGAACACAAGGCTCGACATGCTATGCCTCCCATATCAGCTCGATTTGTACGACTTCGATATGTACCGTTTCCTGAGAAAACACAGCATACTCCCAAGGCT
>CAVAIH010000163.1:0-2085 GCA_963588675.1 Sphaerochaetaceae bacterium
ATGCTTAAAATCAACACATTTTTCCACAAAAAACACACAATCAAGGTGTTGACATTTATATTGCGCGGGGGTACACTAATGACAGTGATTAGCACTCTGATGTGGTGAGTGCTAACAAATAAAGAACGAAAGACAAGGAGGGGCCATGGAATTAAGCAAGAGACAATTGCAAATACTGCAGGCGGTAATAGATGACTATGTTCAAAATGCTGAGCCTGTCGGTTCAAGATCTATTTCTAAGAAGTGCGGACTTGGAGTCAGTCCAGCGACAATCAGAAATGAGATGGCCGACCTTGAGGAGATGGGTTATCTGACTCACCCACATACATCTGCCGGGAGAATTCCTTCAGACAAGGGCTACAGACTTTATGTAAATGACCTGATGAGAAAGAAGAGTCTCACACCGAAGGAGAAGCGGGCAATCAGCGATAGGCTTTCGGCTTCAAGGGATGAGTTCGATGCGACAATTAAACACGCGGCCGAACTGCTTTCTGAGATTACACATCTTGCATCCTTTGCGATGACGCCGGCTGGCAATCAGGACAGACTCAAATTTATCAAACTGCTCCCAGTAGACGAGAGGACGATAATTCTGATGATTGTCGCAAACAGCGGTAGCGTCACTAATTCAACGCTTCGACTGAACACGCCTTATCGGGCAGAGACGTTGGAGCTTCTTAGCAAGACGATGACAGTCCATTATAAAGACAGGACGATTGATGAGGTTCTGAAGGCTGCCATAATAGAGGACGTCGGCGCAGACATCGAGTCTATGGGCTTGCTGAGCGGTAATGTAATGCCGGGCTTTATGAGAACTCTTGAGGACATGCTGAACGTCAACCTTTACATGGAAGGCCTGACCAACATATTCAACATTCCGGAGTATTCAAGCATCGACAAGGCGAAGGCTTTCCTGGAGCTTTTCAACAGCAAGGAAGAGTTCACAAGGAATATGCTGAAGCGAGGCGAGGGCGTAATCGTCACGATAGGCGAAGAGAATATGGAAGATTCGATGAAGGATTGTTCACTTATTACAGCAACCTATCACGTGGACGGCAAGCTAGTGGGCAAGATCGGAGTAATCGGTCCAACTAGAATGAGATATGACGAGGTCACCTCGATTATGGAATATCTTACAAATAACCTCAGCGAATCATTTATGCTGGGCGATGGAAAGGAAAACAAATAATGTCGGAAGAGAAGAAGACTGAAGGTTTTGAGGAGAATCTCAAAGCGAAGGAAGCCGAGAAGGCTGAAGACCAATCCGATGCAAAGCCTGAGCAGGCATATGGTTCTGCAGGAAAGGGCGAGCAAGCAAAGGGGCGGTCAGGATGTAATTCAGAGGATGGTCCAGCAGGCAAAACCAATGGTAAAACCGAGGGTAAATCCGAAGGAAAATCCGAGGGAAAGTCCGATGGTCAGACAGAAGGCAAGTCCGAGGGGCAGACCGAAGATAAATCCGAAGAGAATGCAGACGAGAAGGACAGCGAGCGTTATTTGAGGCTTTTGGCCGAGTTCCAGAACTTCAAGAAGAGATCTGCAAAAGAGAAATCAGACATTCATGCTTATGCGAATGAGAAGATAATCGGAGACCTTCTTCCGATCCTCGACAACTTCGAAAGGGCGCTGGCAAGCAACGCCATAGATGACCCGGAAGCGTACGCCAAGGGAATGTCGATGATTTTCGAGCAGATGAAGACGGCGCTCGAGAAGGCTGGCCTCCAGGAGATAGAGGCGCTTGGCAAGGAGTTCAATCCGAACATGCACAACGCGGTTGTCTCCGAGGAGAGCGATGAGCATGAGTCCGGTCATGTGAGCAAGGAATTGCAGAAGGGTTACACACTGAACGGAAAGGTCGTAAGGCCGACAATGGTAGCGGTCGCGAAGTGATTTTCACAATAGAAGCGATTTTCGCAAAAGAACCGATTTTCGCACAAGAAGCGATTTTACCAATAACCCCAATAACTTAGTTAATAAATATTTTTGATATAAATTGAATTGATTTCAGGAGGAACAGAAAATGAGCAAGATTATAGGAATTGACTTAGGAACAACTAACAGCTGTGTATCAGTAATCGAAGGCGG
>CAVAIH010000164.1:0-2080 GCA_963588675.1 Sphaerochaetaceae bacterium
GTCGTAACGAGGATTTACAGGAAATATATTGACGAGTATCTCGCCAAAGGCAAATATACAGTTAGCCGTGAGGACAGGGAGGCACTGCTTCAGATTTTCAATAGAGGCGAATTTACGGATGGGTATATGTTCGGAAATCCCGGCCAGAATCTGATGTCTGAAAGAATCCCTAAGAACCAGGGAATCGCCGTAGGCGAGGTCGCTTCATATAACAGAAATACCCGCCTTGCGAACATAAAAACATACAAGGGCAAGGACATAGCGATGCACGACAGCATCGAAATTTATAGCGCCGCGGCGACGGGCGTTGCGGCCAGCGCGACTGGCGAGCCAAAAGGAGTTGCGGCAGGCGACGCGGCATCCGTTGCGACAGCAAAGGCGACAAGCGCGGTGGCAGGCGGGCTCGTCACATATAGACAGGAACTTGGGAACGGCGTCCTACAGCTTGGAGATTTTGAAGGCCGAATAAATAAAGGCGACCTTGTATACAGGACATCGAGCATCAGACAGCTTGACGAGGCAAGGGCAAGCTTCGAGGGCAAAAACCTCTCGGACGACAGCGACAGGAAGCCGATCCGAAAGCTCGACGTGGACATGAAGCTTCTGTGCCTCGGCAGTAGCTTGACTCTCAGCGTGCAGGGCGGAGGCGCAAGGGCGAGTGTAAGCGCAGGGCCGTTCGATTTTTCAGAGGATAGAAAAACTCCTCTCGAAAGATATAGAGCTTCGCTTTGCAAGACAGGAAATACGCCTTTTGCGATTAGAAGCCTTAGATTCGAGGGGGATTTCGGGATAATCGCGCCGGCGTCGCAGATAAATGCACTGAGGAGGCAGGCTCTCGAGGAACTTGCGGAGAAGCTTTGTATAAGAAGAAGCCGGCCGGCTGGTTATGCGGATTGCGTGAAAGAACTCTCCGAGCTTGGAAAGCAAAGTCAGCTGGCAGTCGGCAAAATAGGCGGAAAGATAGCTTGCAAAACAGGCGACACAGATTGCATAAAAGCTTGCGCGGACGTTATTGGTCCGAGCCTTTGTGAGAGGGCGCGCACGCTCGGCGAGCTCAGAAAGAGGGCCGAAGCGAAATCGAAAGCGAACTCGGACGATCAGGCAGAAGCGACGACCGAATTGAAAGCGAAAGCTAACTCGGAAGCTCAGACCGAACCGACGGCCGCGCAGGCCGAGGCGAAGCCCGAATTGAAAGCAAAAGCGCACTCGAAAAATCAGGCAGAACCGACGGCCGAAGCGAAAGCAAACTCCGAAACTGTGATTGCCGGATTCGAGCTTAACGCATATAATTCAAAGACAGTTGAAGTCTTAAAATCTCTCGGCGCGGACAAGGTAATGCTGAGCCTTGAGACCGTAGATTATGAGAACGAGGACGAGGCTTTTTCGCTTATGATAAGCAAGCACGAGTGGACGGCGGACAGATTCGTATCAGAGAAGGGGCACGACCTCAGAGTGATGCGCGGCGAGACCAGAGATGGAGCAAGAGCCGAGACAGAAGATAAGACAAGAGTCGAGGGCGAGTCAAGAGCCGAGACACGAGATGAAGAGGCCACTGCGTGCAGATTGGTAGCGACGGAGAAGTGCAAATGATAGATAAATAGAGAAAATAGGCTCCCACAAGCTCTATTTTCTCTATTTTTCATTTCCCAAGTTGCCTGACGCCTACCTCAAGTCAGTCACAGGCGGAGGCAGCCTTATATCGAAAGCAAGAAAGTAGTGAAAATAGGCATCGAGGCGGTCGATTTTCACTACTTTTTTAATTCACAAACCGCCCAGCGCAAGCTTCAGGTCTTGTCAGCTTGCGCTGTGCTTGAGATCAGTAGTGAAAATAGGCCTCGAAGCGGTCGATTTTCACTACTTTTCCAAATCCTAAACCGCCTATCGCAAGCCACAAGCCTTCTCAGCTTGCGTTGGGCTTGAGATCAGTAGTGAAAATAGGTATCGAAGCGGTCGATTTTCACTACTTTTCCGAATCCCAAACTGCCTATCGCAAGCCCCAAGTCTTGTCAGCTTGCGCTGGGCTTGAGATCAGTAGTGAAAATAGGCATCGAAGCGGTCGATTTTCACTACTTTTCCAAAT
>CAVAIH010000165.1:0-2057 GCA_963588675.1 Sphaerochaetaceae bacterium
TTCTACACTATGAAGTTTTCAAGGTTCTTTGCTGTTCTCAACCGAACAGCTTAATTATTTTACATGTTATTGATATTTAAGTCAAGCACTTTTTTGAACTTTTTTTATTCTAATTTGAATTCAGTTGACAGCATAGTGAGGGGGCCTTATTTTTACCCGCCTCTATTATGCTTCTATTATTATATAGTGGCATCCTACTGATTACATTATTGCTTCGTTATGTATTTTTGCTATAAATTTAACGCGTATATTCAAAATAACTATTCGGATTTAAATTTGATTTAAATTTCATTTTCCTCTTGATATACTACATTTAGATTTTATTTCATTGGAGTAAGGAGGAACATACAATGAAAAAAAGTAATGTTATCACTACCTTTGTATTAACCACTGCACTGTGCTTCGGCTCTCTGGTTAGCGTTTCCGCTCGTACCAACGGAACCTACGGAAACGAAACAAATAAGCCTGATGTCAGCGAATATTCTGTTGAAAAGTACACAGCTAAGTACATGAACGAAGTAGCATCCGGCAAGTACAAGAGTGTTGATACCGACACATTAAAAGGCTGGATTGACAAGAACGAGAAGATGGTCATTATTGATACAATGCCTGCATCATCCTACTCGACTGGCCACATTCCAGGTGCTCTTAACGCTCAATGTGATATGACGGATGAAACATTCTCTGCAGAACAGAAAGCAAACCTGCTTTCCACCGTGGAGAAGGCAGTTCCTAAGAAAGCCGTTAAGAAAACGACTTCAACAACTACATGGTCTAAAGTTTCGAAGAAGACTTATAAGAAGTTGAGCAAAGCAAACAGAAAGACCAAGAAGGTTAAGAAGGGCAAGAAGAAAGTTACTTATTATTATAAGAAGGTTGTAAAGAAGACAACGAAGACAACTTATGTTACTGATAAGAGCTACAAGGTTGTAGTATATTGCGGATTCGTTAGATGCCCTCGTTCTCATCAGGCTGCTAAGTACCTTGTACAGCAGGGTTACACCAATGTATGGCGTCAATGCGGTGGTATCTATGCATGGATTGATGCCGGTTATGATGTTGAGAAGGATAGCTCAACAACCGATCAGACAACTACCGATCAGACAACTACCGATCAGACCACTGACCAGACTGCAACTGATTCTCAGGAATCCACTAATACTCAGGATCAGACTCAGACAACATCTGACGAAACTACCGAAACTGCAGAGCAGCCAGCTGCATAAGATTAAAACTTGTGAAGTTAAAAACTTCCAGGCATTCTTAATCAAACGAAGAGCGAAGCTATTAAATAGCTTCGCTCTTTTAATCTTTATTCAAATCTATCTTTTACTTTCGATTCTATATTCCTTTTGTCGCTCTATTTCTATTGCTGACTCTATTACTACCACAAGCCCATCACATGCTGCATTATCAAGCTCACACAAGTAATTCCTGCCCAGCACACTGCGCCAAGGGCAATTGGCTTACCACCGGATTTGACGAGTTCGATGAGATTGCTGTTGAGTCCGATTGCTGCCATCGCCATGGTAATAAAGAATTTACTCAGTGTCTTTAGCGGTGCGAATATTTCAGTGGATACGCCCAGACTTCCTGCAACGGTCGTAATCAATGATGCAATCACGAAATACAGCAGGAACATCGGAAAAGCTCGCTTGAAACTAAAGTTGCTTTTACCAGAGGTGGATTCTTCGCGAGCACGATACAATGCGAGGACCAACGTGATTGGAATGATCGCAAGGGTTCGGGTTAATTTGACGGTTACGGCTTTGTCCAGAGTCGATGTACCGAGGTTCCACATGCTATCCCAGGTTGCTGCAGCAGCGGTTACGGAGGATGTGTCATTAATCGCCGTACCAGCGAAAATACCGAACGAATCACCGCTGGTGGTATCGAAGCCAATGGCTGCGCCGAGCATTGGGAAGAATATCGCCGCGAGAACGTTAAAGAAGAAAATAACCGAAATCGCCTGTGCGACTTCTTTGTCGTCTGCATCGATAACTGGTGCGGTTGCTGCGATGGCGGATCCGCCACAGATGGATGAGCCGACGCCAATC
>CAVAIH010000166.1:0-2032 GCA_963588675.1 Sphaerochaetaceae bacterium
GTGAAAGAGAGATGGCTTCCGGAAATATCACACTCGGAAGATTCCAGCTCACAGGTATCGCACCAGCTCCTCGTGGAATTCCACAGATTGAGGTAAGCTTCGATATCGACGCTAACGGAATCGTAAATGTAAGCGCTAAGGACCTTGGAACAGGCAAGGAGCAGAAGATTACAATCACATCTTCAACTAAGCTTTCTGAGGAAGAGATCAACGCAAAGATCAAGGAAGCTGAGCAGTTTGCCGAGGAAGACAAGAAGCGTAAGGAAGAAGTTGAGACAAGAAATCAGGCTGAGGGCATGATTTTCGAGATCGAGAGACAGATGGGCGAGCTTGGCGACAAGGTAAATGCTGATGAGAAGACTGCAGTTGAGACAGCTAAGGACGAGCTCCAAAAGGCTCTGGATGCTAACGATACAGAGGCTATCAAGACAAAGATGGAAGCTCTTACTAACGCATTCTATCCAATCTCAACAAGAATTTACCAGGAAGCACAGGCTGCTAACGCTGGTAACGCAGGTACAGCAGGTCCTGACATGGGCGCTGGAAATGCAGGTGCACAGGACGGAGCTTTCGAAGCTGACTACGAAGTAGTTGACGACGATAATAACAACTAATAAATTATAGCTAATAACTAATAAGAAGCAGGTTAGGCAGTGCAAACTGCTTAATCTGCTTGCATAGCAGAAAGCAAATAATTCACAAAAACTTAAATCGGAAGGATAATTACAGCCATGGCTGAAAACAAAAGGGATTATTATGAGGTGCTCGGTTTACAGAAGGGTGCTACAGATGAAGAAATAAAGAAGGCGTTCCGTAAGCTGGCGATGAAATACCATCCAGACCGAAATCCAGATAATAAGGAAGCCGAGGAGAAATTCAAAGAGGTCAACGAAGCTTACGAAATTCTCTCGGATCCAGACAAGAAAAGCAGATATGACAGATTCGGCCATGCCGGCGTAGATCCAAGCTACGGTGGCGGAGCCGGCGGTTTTGAAGGCTTCGGCGGTTTTGGCGGTGCTGGAGGCTTCGGCTTTGATGATATCTTTGATATGTTCGGCGGTTTCGGTGGCGGAAGATCGAGAAGCAAGAGGAACGGCCCACAGAAGGGCAGAGACATCCAGAAAACTCTGACAATCGATTTTACAGAGGCACTTTTCGGATGCAGTAAGGAAATCGAGATTAACAAGAACGTAAAGTGCAAGACCTGTAACGGAGAGGGAACTGCACCTGGAACATCAAAGAAGACCTGCACGCAGTGCGGAGGCAGTGGTCAGGTTACATCGGTAAGCAACACGCCTTTCGGCAGATTCCAGAATGTCACAACCTGCCCAACATGCAAGGGCCTTGGTAAAATAATCGAAACTCCATGCCCAGACTGCAAGGGCGCTGGCGCAATCAAGAAGCGCGTCAAGATCAAGGTCGACATTCCTGAGGGCGTAGACAACGACAGCATCATCACACTGAGAGGACAGGGTGAACCAGGAGTTAACGGCGGACCTGATGGCGAACTTTATATCGTTATAAATGTAAGACCGCACGACGTATACAAGCGCAAGGGCGACAATCTCTATATCGAGATGCCTATCACCTATGACCAGGCTGTCCTCGGCGCTAAGCTCAAGGTTCCTGGCTTCGGCGAGAGCTATAGCTACACAATCGCAGCTGGTACACAGAGTGGATCTGAATTCAGGCTCAAGGGCAAGGGAGCAACTAATCCGAGAACAGGCCGTAAAGGCGATCTGTTCGTAAAGGTTGTTGTCGAAGTACCTGTTAAGCTGAACTTAAAGGAAAAGAAGGCTGTCAAGAACATGGCAGAGGCGATGACCGAGACGGCTTATCCAAAGAAATTCAAATTCGACAACCTCAAACTATAGCTGAAAGGCCCGCGACCGCGGGCCGTTTTTTTTATTGTCAGCGGGCCTCTGGCCGTTTTTCCACCTGGACTTCCCAGAGGACACCTACGACCGCTAGCCGATTTTCTTATTTGTCAGCGGGGCGCTAGCCGTTTTTCCCCCGAACTTCCCAGCGACCA
>CAVAIH010000167.1:0-2010 GCA_963588675.1 Sphaerochaetaceae bacterium
AAATATAATACTTTGACTATTTGTTGATCTGAGCTGCAACCTCTTCAGCGAAGTTCTCTTCCTTCTTCTCGATTCCCTCGCCTACTTCGTATCTGCTCATCGATACAACCTCGATTGCCTTGCCAAGAGCCTTTGCTGCATCAGCAACATACTGCTTAACAGTTACATCGCTGTTCTTTACGAAAGGTTGCTCTGTGAGGCATACTTCCTTGAGTTCCTTCTTGATCTGACCGTCAACAATCTTGTCAGCCATAGCAGCCTTGTCAGGCTTCTCGTTGATAAGAGCTTCCTTGAGGATCTTTCTCTCTGATGCGAGCCAATCCTGGTCAACTTCCTTGTCGTTAACGAACTTAGGATTCATTGATGCAACCTGCATAGCTACATCCTTACCTACTGTCTCAACATCCTTGTAATCAGCATCAGTCTTAAGTCCTACGATAACGCCGATTCTTCCACCGCCGTGTGTATATCCGATATACTTAACGCCGTCTTCCTCGAGCTTCTCAAATCTTCTGATGTTCAGATTCTCACCGATCTTAGCGATTTTCTCTGTAAGAGCTTCCTTGATTGTCTTTCCCTCGAAGTTCTCTTCCATGAAATCCTCAAGTGCAAGATTACCCTTAGCAAGAGCTTCCTTAGCCATGTTCTCAACGAAGTCTATGAATTCTACATTCTTAGCAACGAAGTCTGTCTCGGAGTTAACCTCAACCATAGCAGCCTGAGTGTGGTCCTCGTTGAACTCTGTTCTTACAAGTCCCTCAGCAGCAATTCTTCCGGACTTCTTTGCAGCCTTCAGAATACCGTTCTCTCTAAGCCAATCTACAGCCTTATCAATATCGCCCTCTACAGCTGTGAGAGCCTTCTTGCAATCCATCATTCCAGAACCAGTAATTTCTCTGAGTTCCTTTACCATCTGTGCAGTTACGCCAGCCATAATATCCTCCTATTTAATAATATAGTATATTCTCGATATATTATCTCGATGTAAAAATCTCGATTCTCTCGATTCAGACGAGAGCAAAGCAAGGATCAAATGACGAATTATTCCTCGTCAGCTGTCTCTTCCTCAGCCTCATCAACTGCTTCATCCTCAGCCTCATCAGCAACATCCTCTGCAGTTTCGTCTACTGCCTCAGGAGCCTCCTGGAAGCTTTCGCCCTGCTTAGCTTCGATGATAGCATCTGCCATTGCTGCAGCAATCAGCTTAACGGCTCTGATAGCGTCATCGTTAGCAGGAATGATGTAATCAACATCATCAGGATCACAGTTAGTGTCTACGATTCCTACTACAGGAATTCCGAGGATTCTTGCTTCCTTAACAGCAATCTTTTCCTTCTTAGGATCTACTACGAAGAGTGCTCCAGGCATTCCCTTCATATCCTTAATTCCGCCAAGATACTTCTCGAGCTTATCAGCCTCTGCGATCATCTTAAGAGCTTCCTTCTTAGCATACTTGTTGATAGTGCCGTCTTCCTGCATCTTTCTGATCTCAGCGAGTCTGTCGATTCTCTTGCTGATTGTCTTGTGGTTAGTGAGCATTCCGCCGAGCCATCTCTCGTTAACATAGTACATTCCGCAACGCTCTGCCTCGTCCTTGATTGCATTCTGAGCCTGCTTCTTTGTTCCTACGAAAAGCACTGGAGCTCCGCTCTCTCCAACCTTACGCATGAAATCGTAAGCTTCGTCGATCAGACCGATTGTCTGCTGAAGATCGATGATGTAGATTCCGTTTCTTTCTGTGAAGATGTAAGGAGCCATCTTAGGGTTCCATCTTCTTGTCTGGTGTCCAAAGTGTACACCTGCTTCGAGTAGCTGTTTCATTGATACTACTGACATTTCTAATACCTCCGGTTAATTACTTCCACTGTGACTACAAGCCTTCAACCCTCAAAGAGGCACCGCGGCCTATCACAGTGTGACAGTTATAAAATATTTGCACGCATACGCATGCCTAATAATTATAGAGGAAAGCTACGTGTTTTGCAAGGACTTTCGGCCGATATTTGCTTG
>CAVAIH010000168.1:0-9287 GCA_963588675.1 Sphaerochaetaceae bacterium
CGTAGTTAATTTGCGAATCAATTCGCAGTTAATCTTTTGTCAATATTTTAACACAGGCGGAGTGTGATGGCACTTTATATTTTGTAAAAATGGGTTCTATAACTTTTCTTGGGGTCGGGTACCCACCTATTGCATTTACGGGGAAGTTTTGCAATAGCGTCAAAAAACGCTTTACCGTTTTCGGGGGTATTCCCGTCAGCGATAAAGCGTTTTCTTTTTTTCCTACTCCAAATACTATGCGTACATTTCCTTCAGGATAGCGAGTGCATCATCAGGAGTCATCTTTCTTGGGTTGAATGTCTGGAAGAATTCCTCAGAGATTGCCTTGGCAATTTCCTCAAACTTTGACTCATCATAATTGAAAGTCTTGATTGAAGGCATCTTGCACTTGTTATAAACAAAGTCGTTCATTGCATCCTTAGTGAGCTTGCCTATTTCTTCAGGTGTTTCATTTCCCTTAAACTCAACGCCAAAGGCCTTGCCTACGTTCTTTGTAAGCTCAGGAACTGCAGGAGCATTAAACTCAAGTACAAGCGGAAGTGCGTAAGCACATGCTGTTCCATGTGGAATATCGAAATATCCGCCTACAGTCTGTCCTATAGAGTGGCCTGCATTTGTATGTCCATAGCAGAGAAGGAATCCGGCCTCAGCAGCTGCTACAGCCATCTTTTCACGAGCCTCCATATCCTTACCGTTTTCAACGGCTCTTGGAAGATATTCTGCTATTATGTCCATTATCTTTTCAGAATAGAACTGGATAAAACCGTTTGTAAGAGTTCCTGTATATGATTCTACTGCATGAGCAAGTGCATCGATACCTGTTGAAGCTGTAAGCTTTGGAGGCATACCTGCCATGAGCTCAGGGTCAACGATTGCAAATTCAGCAAAAGCACCCTGGTCAGAGATGAAGTTCTGCTTTATGTGATTTTCATCAGAAAGTATTGCACCATCAGACATTTCAGAGCCGGTACCTGATGTAGTCGGAACCATGATAAGACCTGTTCCACACTCAAAATGCTTAGCTCCGTTTGCATACTGCATGAGAGGTGCTTCATTGAATCTTAAGATATTTACACCCTTTGCTGCGTCCATGTTTGAGCCGCCGCCAACTCCGATAACCATATCGCAACCTTCTTTAACAAGAATCTCATATGCTTCCTCAACAGCCTTTAAAGGTGGGTTTGGCGTAACCTTGTCATATACAACATATGGAATATTCTCATTTTCAAGGCCGTGCTTTACCTTGTCTACTGTGCCTGTTGCAACCATACCTGCATCTGCTACGATTAGAGCTTTTCCTGCTCCTATGAATTTAGCGAGCTCACCAAGCTGGTTGATGGAACCATTTCCGAAAACTACTTTTACCTTTTCGTACATCTGGAAGTTTAACATGAATATCCTCCTTTATAAAATAACTCTTTCTAACGAATAACCCGATTATGCACATACACGGCTGCATGTTGTAACTGGGCTTTAGTATCATCTGTTTGGTCGTTGTGATGGTGCGACAAGAACACACCCGATGCAATATGCGCGACAGTTGCGATTCACCCTGTCGTAATTCAGCGACTACTTTGACTTCTTTAGAATCGGCACCAGAATCACCCACAATACCATACCTAGTACTGCCATTGCCAGTACTGCATAGAAGTTCGTATTATATGAACCGCCTGCTGCTGTAAGAAGCTTAGCTGACAGAGTAGGTCCGGTCATTGCAGAGATCATAAGGTTGAAGTTCATTATGCTGAAGTTAGTAGCAAAATTCTTCTCGCCGTACATCTTGTTAACATATGCCGATGCAACTGTAGGACAGCCTCCGAAAGATAATCCTACGAATATAAGACCTATGAATATAAGGATGTAGGAATTCGTAAGTCCACCTGCACTCATAAGAGCTCCGGCAATAAGCATAAACAGTGTAATAACAAATATTGAGACAATATTGCCCTTCTTATCGAATATTGTTCCGTTAATGATTCGACCGAATCCATTGAAAAGGGATACTATCATTCCGAGAACTGCTGCACCGCCGTATGCTACTGAAATATTAGCTGCACTGTTAATTACAAGTAGAGCTGCTGCACCTACAATTGAGTTCCATACAAGGAATACCCAGAAGGAACTTGTCTTAAGCATCTCTACAGGTGTGTACTGCTTAGCTTCAACTGCTGCAATCTTATCTATAGCTTCCTTATCCTTAGCAACAGGAGCTACAACCTCTCCCGGAGCAGGTGCCTTGATGAATATTGCTGACAATATCATTGCGATTGCGATTGCAACTGCAAGAATTTTGAATGTTGTAGGAACTCCCTTGCTTGCCATCATGCTGCTTGCAAGTCCTCCGAGTACCAATGCACCGAGTCCGAAGCCCATGAGCATAATTCCCGATGCAAGTCCGATACAATCAGGAAACCACTTAGTTACATTGCCGATAACCGCATTGTATCCTAATCCGACTCCTGAGCCGCCCAGAAATGCGTAGAATACATATAGTATAATCAGGCTCCTAGATGGGTTACTTGTATCTACAAAGGATACTCCGAAGAAAGCAACGAACAACATAACTGCGCAGATGAAGAATTTAGTTCTTACTGATATTATCTTGTTAGTGATGCCACCCACAAATCCTCCGATGCAGAAGAATGACATTGCGATTGTGAATGTCAGTGACAGCTGTGATGCTGTCCACATCGGAAAGAGTTCTGACAGTGGGCCCTTAAATATTGACCACGCATAAATCAATCCGAGGAACAGCAAGGTCAGAGTTGCAACTCCGAGGATAACCCATCTCTTGTTACTTGTTTTTTCCATTTCCTTAAACACTTTCCTTAATATAATAGATTACCCTCTCGGATTCTCTATTCTCTCATAGACTCTTGCCTGCTCTTTGCCGTTCAGGACTCTGATGCAACCTGAAGCAAGTGCTTTCATTTCATCCTCGCCCGGATATACAGCTACCGGTGCAATGAATGAAACTTTTTCCTTGATTGATTCGGTAATATAATCGGAATAAGCAATTCCTCCGGTTATTACTATTGCGTCAACTTTACCGCATACATCCGGTGCACACTTTGCTATATTCTTCGCAACATTAAGTGCCATTGCATCATAAATTAATTTTGCATGCTCGTCGCCGTCGGCAATCATCTTCTCAACGTCAATGCACTCTGTTGTTCCCAAATGAGACATAAGTCCGCCCTGGCGTTTAACGATCTTCATCATTTTGTCCAAAGTCATTCCGTCATCGTAGCATTTCTTAATAACGTCGAACAGCGGAAGGCCTCCAGAGCGCTCCGGTGAAAACGGACCTTCTTCGTCTGGAATTGCGTCAATAATTTTACCTTTATGATGCAGATTAACCGTTATTCCGCCGCCGAGATGTGCAACTATCAATGTAAGTTCATTGTACGGAATGCCTTTGTCTGTAGCATAAAGCATAGCTGCTGCTCTTGTATTGAGGTTATGCCCCAATCCTTTACGTCTGAATTCCTTCAGGCCTGTAATCTTGTTAATCGGTGTTATCTCATCAACTGTAATTCCGTCATAAATATATGCCGGAATACCGAGGCTCTTGCCTATTTCAAGTCCGATTATAGGGCCGACATTAGCTGCATGCTCATTCATCGGTCTGTACTTAAGTTGCCAGATCATATCCTCATTAACCTCATATGCCCCCGCATGTATAGGTCCAAGCAATCCTCCGCGTACAACTATTCCATCCAATGTATTCAAATCAAAATCATTTGATTTGAGATAATCAAGAATAAGTTGCTTGCGAAAATCATACTGGTCTACAACATGCTCATATGGTTCTAACTCTTCCGCAGAATGCTTGAAGTTAGTCTGAAGGAAAGGCTCATAATCCTTGAAAACGGCAATCTTAGTAGATGTTGAGCCGGGATTAATTACTAAAATAGTCTTCACGTCTATACCACCTTTTTAGAATTGCATATCGCTGTTCCATACCTTATCATGATCAGGAATTTCCTCTGCAGGATATACATCACAAAGAGTTGAAACATTAATAAGATCCTCGAATCCCAGATTATGTGAAACTGAGCAGCCTGCCCATGAACCGCATCCGAGTGTTGCGGTAGGAACCATTCCTACTGCAAGAGCAGGGTTTGCTGAGAATACTCCCGGACAGTTATGCAGGAAACGTGAAACAGGAAGCTCGCATGCTACCTTCTCAACAAATTCTCTGTCGTTACTATAGAGTACTGATGAGTGTCCCGCACCCTCTGCGAACAGATTTGCTTTTGCGATTGCAACTGCTTCATCTCTGTCTTCACATTCTATATGAACCATTACAGGAAGCATCTTCTCTCTGCAAAGAGGCTCATCTGTACCGTACTTGTCTACCTTAAGGATAATATTCTTTGTTCCTTCAGGAATCTCTATGCCGGCCATTTCTGCTACCTTTTCTACATCCTGACCTACAGGTGCTCCGTTAATCTTGCCGAATCCGTTAGGGAAGAGTAACTCACGGAACTTATCGATGATTTCCTTATCTTCGATATAGTATGAACCCTGCTTCTTGAATTCATCTATAACTTCCTTACTTACACTCTTTGGTGTAATAACCGAACGAGCACAAGCACAGATTATTCCGTTATCAAAAGTATTACTGAAGATAGTCTCTCCTGCTACCTTCTCCCAATTGCCGAATGCAGGGTCTACAATAGTCTGTGAATTTCCGGGTCCTACACCATATGCAGGCTTTCCGCTTGTATATGCTGCCTTAACCATGCTTGGACCGCCTGTACCGAGAACTGTATCTGATGCAGCCATCATCATCTGTGTTAATTCAATGTTTGGTTCCTCAACGCACTGGAAAATGTTGTCAGGTGCTCCTACTGCCTTAAGTGCATCATTGAATATCTGACATGTATGAAGTGTGGATTTCTTAGCACGTGGATGTGGTGCACAAAGTACAACGTTACGTCCCTTTAATGCGTATACACCATTGAAGAGAATTGTAATATTAGGGTTAGTAGTAGGGATTACACAGGAAATTATTCCCTTTGGATGTGCAATCTGAGTTGTATGATGCTTCTCATCATAGCCAATAACGCCTACTGACTTCTTACCCTTAATTGCATACCATACGCCGTCAGGTGAACCTTCATTCTTTGCTATCTTAGATGGCACATTTCCTAGTCCTGTTTCAGCAACTGCCTCTTCTGCCATCTCCTCTGCATGCTCAGCAAAAGCTTTGCAGCATACCTCGCACAGATAATCAATCTGTTCCTGTGAATAGTTCTCTAATTCTGCCAGAGCTTTTCTTGCATTGGCAACTAACTGATCAACTAAAGCCTTATTTTCCATTATTTCCCTCCTTTTCTAAATTGACGTGTTCACAATATTAATCATGAACTTGTATTAGAGTTTTTATTCTTAAAATATTAAGGTTTATAGTTTAATAACATCTTCTTAATTACAACGAAGAAACAGGACTAATTGATGGAATGATTCCCGATGCACCCGACAAGTTAGCCCTGTATCTTTGATGTGTTATTGTAAGGAGATAAATTATCATTTACATTACATGCCTATATTCAGAAATGTATTTCCGTATCTAGGCACTTTGCATAAAGATACACACGCTTAGCGCTATGCATTCTTTAATGTTGCTGCTTTACTATGAGTACCATAGATTATTCAGCTTGCTTTGCAGCTCTTTCGTCCATAATCTTCTTGTACATAGGTCTCATCAGGCAGAGGAAGAATACTACAACAGCACATGAACCGATAAGAACGAAGGAACATGTTGTCCAGCTTGCAGGTGATGCATTGCTTCCGGCCAACTTAGCAGCAAGCGGAGTGGATACCATAGCACCAAGCTGATATACAACGTTCTGTACGCACATGATAATACCAATCATCGATGGCTTTGGTGCCATTCTTGGAGGGATAATCATAAAGAAAGTCATAATCATACCTGCAGGCAGAAGCGAAACGAGTGCTACGTGTGTAATGAATGCAACAGGTGAATTTGGCAGATGTGGAATGAAGAAACATACAACTGCGCAAGCTATTGTGCAACCGATTACCAACATAAATGGATCCTTTGATCTGCCGAAGAGTGCTCCTGCGAGAATACTTGTGAATATTCCGAAGATACCCATTAAGCTTGCATAGAATGCTGCTTTCGCTACACTGACACCATAGCTCTGGAACATCAGTGGATAAGTATTCATAAATGTATACAGAATCAGTGACATAAATGCCATTGCACCGCATGAGCAAAGAAGCCATGGATTCTTAAGTGCCTCTCCGAGTGTTGCAGGCTTTTCTGCATCGGAAGCACCATCTGTATTCTTAACTATATTGTCTGCTGGGAAGTCTACAAAGAGGAATCCGGCAACCAGAGCGATAGCAGCGAGAATTACGCATGCCCACCATACAGCCTTTGGTCCGAAACTTGCAGAAATCGCTACACAAGCGTTCATTGCTACGAAGTTACCAATCGCACCTGTTGTATTGAATATACCTGAGCAAGTACCAACAGTAGGTCCCTCGAACCACTGGTTAACGCCTGTAATTCCAAGAGGAATACTGAACGCAGCAGCTGTTCCTTCGATAACTCTTGAAACAAGAATTACATAGAGGTTGCTTGATACTGCACCGAGCAGATTTCCGCAAAGAACTGCAATTAAGCAAACACGGAACATTTTCTTAGCGCCGACCTTAGCCATGATAGCAGATCCTGGAATTGCCAAAATCAGGCCTGCAAATGAAAATGCTGAGTTCAAAAGAGCAGCCTGTGTTACTGTAACATGAAGCAAGTCAGCAACATCTCCCAAAATAGGAGAAATCTTTAACTGTGCAAACATGGTTACTGCTGTAGAATAGTACATGATGATGAACATCAACCAGCTTTTACCATTATTCTTAGTCATTTTTCTGTCCTTTCTCATTATTAACTATTATTCATGATATATAAGTTATTTTACTTAATTTAGATTACTGGCACTTCTTTGCCAGTCCGCCCAGCGGATTATATGCAGTCAACTTTACCAGTTCTTCATACATATCCGGTCTACGGTCCTTCAGAAGGTTACATCCGCCCATAGCAAAATGTCTTGCTTCAACTACTTCCTTCTGAATATCGAATTCTGCAACAGCCATGCCTTCGTCGAAGCCTGTTGTTGCTCTCAGATCATCGATTCCAGGCCCGTAAATATGGCTGTGTCCTGCACATGGTGCCGGCCAATCTGAGCTTACGAAGAATACATTATTCTCAAATGCTCTTACCATAGACAGACGCTCATAATTTAAGAGTTCCTTGTTACCTTCTCTCTCCTTAGGAACGCCACCCGGCCATGCTGTTGGACAAATAATCATCTCTGCGCCCTTCAGTGCGAGAACTCTTGCTGATTCAGGAAATGTCTTATCGTAGCAAATCAGAATGCCGATCTTACCGATTCTTGTATCAAATACAGGGAAATCTGTTCCTGCGAAGAACGAAACCTGAGAAGCTCCGTTGTTATGAACTTTACGATAAGAACCAACAAATCCTTCAGGACCAACAAGTGCTGCTGCGTTGTAATCTGCATCGATTCTTTCCTTATCTTTCTCAATCATTCCATAGCAGATGTACATGTTTGTTTCTTGTGCTCTCTTAATGAGGTACTGTGTTGATGGTCCCTCTGGGATATACTCAGCACGATTGTGTGTTGCAACGTCTGTTGCAGCATCAACTCCCATTGGATTGCCTGGAAGTCCCTGAAGGAACATCTCTGGGAAAACAATTAGATCTACGCCCTGCTCTGCAGCCTGATCAATATACTTATCCATTGCTTTCAAAGTAATACTAACATCATTATTTCCTGCCAATGTTACGGCAGCTACTTTTGCCATTTGAAAACTCCTTTCTTTACAAAACAATAATTTACGATGTGAAAATAAACGTTTATTGAACGTTTATTTTTGTTAAGTAGATAATATCTTCACAAAGAATTTTTCTATTGTAATTTTCGGAACATAAAAATACCCTCCTTACTGGTTTGTCCAGTAAAGAGGGTACATATCAAAAGTAGGGGTCTTGAATTCGAATACAATGCTTATTTTCGATTACTGTTCAATCAATCTCAGCTCAATTGCTTTCGAAATTGCCTTTACCTTGTTATTAACTCCGAGCTTCTGATAGAGGTTGTGAACATGGAATCGAACCGTAGGTATCGAAATATACAGAGATTGTGCAATCTCTTTATGGCTTTTACCAAGCAAAAGTCCCTGTAGTATCTCCAATTCTCGTTCTGTCAAAAGGCTTTCATTCTCTTGGGCATGTCGATTTTTGTTATTAGTGCGCTTAGCGATTTCCTCGAGGCATTCTAGGTATTCCGCTGGGTAAGCTTTTACAATCTCAGGATGAGTATATAAAGGAGTTAGTTCCTCAAAAAGCAGGAACGGAAGAACTATCCCATCAGGGCAAGCGATATTGAGTGCAAGCCGAAGTGAGGATACCGCTGCTTCGGTGCTGTATCTATTCATCAAAGAGGAGGACTCCAACAGATACAAATAAATAAGACAAACCTGTATATCCAGCTTCTCTACGTTCTTCCTGTAATCACGGCACATTGAAAGTAATTCCTGATATCGTCCCTCATCTCTTGCAAGAAAGCCGGCAGCTATAAATTGGTATCCCCATCCATGGTATCCGAACGATTCCGCTCCAAGATCCGGATTTCGTAACCAATCGGAAACATACTTAACGTTCATATTCACGCTCAGTATGCAGCGCATCACTTCATAGGTGATACTGAGGCTCTTGAGATTTTCCTTTTGGGATAAAATAGATAGCTGAAGCAGATACTGTTCCGCTCCCTTATTATCCCCATTCAGGAACGCTAGCACACTAAGCACATACGTCGCACACATTTCTATACTGACCTGATGATAGGTTCTCGATTCGCTGATTGCGTGTCTTGCGTGTTCTTCCACTTCTGAAAAACGCCCTGTCAGCAGAAGATATTCGGCCATCACGAGATGGTCACTTCCAACGCCACAGCCCTCAATCGCATCTGAAAAGTAATGCCTATTATTGCAAAAATAATCAACCGTTTCTTTTAGCTTTCCCGGAGTTCTATGCAGCGTCGCCAAATAATTAATAGTTCCAAATGTGAATTCTGTCTGGTTCGACATAAGAACGGAGTACTTCCCTTTAAAATATCCGGACGCCTGTTTGGCATGTTCAATCATTTTCCGGCTGTCATTAAATGAAAGGCATATCCACGTATTATGAATTTCACCAAGCACTCGATTGCGATGGTGTGCATCATTCC
>CAVAIH010000169.1:0-2084 GCA_963588675.1 Sphaerochaetaceae bacterium
CCTTGTCGCACAGTTCCCGCATGATGGATTTCAGCAGATGCGAGGCTTTCGGATCGAGGCCAACAAAGGGCTCGTCCATGATAATGAGTTTCGGCTCATGTACCAGTGCGGATATGATTGCCAGCTTTTGCTTCATACCGTGGGAGTAAGCGGAAATCGGCTGTGCCAGATTCGCAGTCAGTTCAAAGACATCTGCATAATGACGGATGCGGTACTTGCGGTCGGCGGTGCCGACGGCAAAAATATCCGATATGAAATTCAGATACTGAATTCCAGTCATAAACTCGTATAGATCCGGATTATCGGGAATGTATGCAAGATTCCGCTTGCAGTCAACGGGATCCTCTTTCACAGAAATCCCGTCGATGGTGATATCGCCACTGTCGAACTGCAAAATACCACAGCAGGCTTTAAGCGTTGTAGTCTTGCCGGCTCCGTTGTGTCCGATAAAGCCGTAAATCTCTCCGGGCCGAATATGCAATGACAAGTCATCGACCGCCCTTTTCTCTCCATAGGTCTTCGTTAAATGCTCTATTTTCAGCATAGGTATTCCCTCCTAAAATAAAAATGCGCAGTACTAACCATCAAAACAGCACTCCATCATTCACCGCTTGCTTCCTTATGACGTCGGCTGAGAAGTTTCTCATTGATCTCCGTGGCGTTACGGATGCATTGTCCAAAGTCAACCAGGTGCCAAACGATTTTCGCCGCGAGAATGAAAGTGGCGTAAATAATCGCATCCGTACGTCCGTACCAGAAGCCCCAATGGTGAGCCAGCGGAAGCAATACAGCCTCTAATATAACCGCATGTAATACAGTTCGAAACCACCATGCGCCCGACGTCAAATCCTCTTTTGAATAGTAAACAATCAGCGTCGCCATACATACCAGCGTAAAAATAATGCATCTTCCGAAGAATGTGACGACAGGCAGTTCGGAAGTTGGATTAAACAGCAGGCACATGAAAAAAGTGCTGAGCATGATAATCCCGTACGCCATAACAAAGCGATGAAGCCAAAATGTTATCTTTTTACGAAACATCTCTCACACCTCCAATAGCCTTTTAAGCTCTCCCACATACTGGCGGGATATGATCACTTTCTCACCGTTAATGAGTGTCGCCTCAAAGCGTCCCGATACGGAAGGACGGACATATTGGATTTTGTCCGCATTCAGAATCATGGATTTACTGCACCGAAAGAGCAGAGAACCGCGACACAGCGCTTCAAATTCATACAGCTTATGTCTGCACTCAAAAACGGACTGCCGACAATACAAGAAGGATCGTCCTTCTACAATCTCGAAGTAATAAACATCGCTGAGCTTCAACCGATACGTCCTATCGTCCGCGACTCCATGGATTGTAATTTCTCCAGCGGTCACGGCGCGTATGGCTTCCACCCATTTTTCCTGCGCATCATGGCAACGGACGATTACCTCTTCTTCGGCCTTGCAAGGAATCTCTTCCACCGACAATTTCATACTCCAGCCTCCCTCCGTTGCTGAAATCATAGCATACTCAATGCGAATCCTCTACATCAGACCCTGTAAGTTGTAGAAAACAAGGGTTAAGTTGCTTAGATTGCAAATTGTGATTCTCAAATATAATTTTTCGTAAAATTCCACAGTGTTGTAGAACTTTTATAGATACAAAAAACAGCGCAAGCCTTGCAAGCTCACGCTGTTATGGTTCGTATTAAATTAAGGCAACTTACATGCTGTGCTTTCTTCAGTAATAGCTATATGTAACCTTGTCTACTTTGCTGTCAATATGTTTTTTGTGTTTTTTGCGTTCAAGCTATAAAAATACCCCCTCGTGTCTACTTTATGTATAGCACTTCACTAAACTTCTTTTGACGTTCCTGTCGCGCGTTCCAACAGTTCCTCCGGGGAGATTTTATAGAGTTTTGCCAGCGCAATCAGATTGGATGTGTTGGGGTCGCTGGAGCCGTTCTCCCATTTGGAAACGGACTGACGGCTGACACCCAGCGTTTCTGCCACGAACTCCTGCGTCATTTTGCAACGGATACGGTTATCCTTCAAAGCCTCGCCCAAGGATTTGGCAACGGCTTTCTTTTCCTCCC